>JACIWY010000341.1 GCA_014360745.1 Chloroflexota bacterium | reverse complement strand
GTAACTCAAGATTGAATGGTAGTTGGTCATTCGCCCATCTCTTGGGGAGGACCCGATCTGGGCCCTCCCCTAAAATAAGATAACGTTACGCAGGTTGGAGAGTGCTAATCGACTCCTCTGCCAAGCCGGGAGGTCCTTATGGCTGAAGTTAGCCGTGTAGATAAAGTTCGCCGACAGGGACGTGGAGCAGTAGTCGGTGCCCTGTGGGCAGAGATTCGTGCCCTACGTCAACAAAGCTGGGGCAATCCTCTAGGATATATTTTCGTAGGGCCGGGCGTTTTGCTCTACTTTGTCTTTGCTGCCTACCCCATCGTACGCGGGCTCATCATGGCTTTTCAAGATTACCGTTTTTTGATCCCAGAAACGCGCAACCCTCTGGTATCTTTCAACGGGCTCGCTAACTGGATCGAGTTAGCCCAAGACCCCAGATGGTGGCACAGTTTCAAGGTAGCATTAGTATTTACTCTCGGCACTTTTCCAGCCAATGTGATCCTAGGCTTGGCCGCAGCAGTGCTTATCGCCAGTATCCCAAGTCCTTTTTGGACGACAGTAGCTCGCACTGTCGTCTATATGCCCGTAATCGTGCCTATCAGCGTCGCCATGCTGGCCTGGGGCATGATCTACGATCAGGATGTAGGTTATCTTTCCTACTTTGTAACCAAAGTGATCCCCTTGACCGACTCTCCACCCAAATGGCTGGGATTCGGTTGGGCTCTGCCCGCAACGATGGTCGCTTGGGTTTGGACCCAGTTTGGCTATAACACGATTTTGTTCCTGGTCGGGATCTATGGCATCAACCGGGAGCTTTACGAGGCAGCCTCCATCGATGGAGCCAATGCCTGGAATCGGTTTCGTCATGTTACGCTGCCCGCGCTAAAACCCACCTTTACCCTGATCTTCGTCCTCAATGCGGGGATCGTCAGTGCTACCGTGCCGATGATGATTCTCACCAAAGGAGGCCCTGCTGAAGAGACTCTGACGGCCGGCCTTTACCTATATCGCCAGGCATTCAGCACTGAGTACAGCGATATGCGTATGGGATATGCTGCCGCCATGAACCTGGTATTGGGACTGATTCACGTCGCCCTAGCCAGTATCGTGTTTAAGATCATGGGCACGGAACGGAACTGAGGAGAAAAATATGCAGATGTTATCGCTTCCAAGGCGGGGGGTGCACATTCGTTGGCGAAACGTGGGTATTTACATCCTTCTGGCTTTGTTGTTGATCTATCTGCTTTTCCCGTTCGTTTGGTCTCTTAGCACATCGTTCAAAGGATTCAAAGAGACCTATCGCGCATCACGAAATCTCATTCCGCGCGAGCCAACGCTGAGCAATTATGCCTTTCTCTTTTTCAAGCTTCCGCGTTTTCCGCGACAGCTCCTGAACAGCTTTATCGTGACGGGGGGAACCGTCATCTTGACTGCGCTGTTGGCAACGACTATGGGTTACGGTTTTGCGCGTATTAACTTCCGTGGTCGTGATTTAATCTTTTATTTAGTCATCGTCTCTATGTTTATCCCACGCTCTGGCGGCCTCATGGCTCAATATGAATTGATGGATTTTCTCAAACTGCGCAATAGTCTGCTAGGGCTGATTCTTGCTTTCTCGGCCGGGCTGCCCGTGTCCATGTTCATTATGCGCCAGACCTTTCTTTACGTACCACGAGAGTTGGAAGAAGCTGCAGCTATCGATGGCGCCAGCCTCTGGCAGATCTTTTGGAAGGTGGCTCTGCCGATGTGCACATCGGGGCTTGTGGTGGTCTGCATCTTGAAATTCGTCCAGGTTTGGGGCGATTATTTATTTACCATGACCATGATCGACGACGCGGATAAATTTACCGCAGGTGTCGGAGTAGCTATCGTTAAAAGCTTTGTGGCCCCCGATACGACCTCAACCGGCACCGGTCAGACGGTGCCTATCGCGCCGGATGGTGTCCTTGGTGCCGCCAACGTGGTAGTGATGGCACCGGTGATTCTGCTCTACCTCGTCCTGCAAAAGTGGTTCGTGCGCGGCTTGACGGAGGGCATCCTCAAGTTCTAAATTGCCTCAAGCCCGCCATTCAAGGAGAGAGACGCATGGACGGCAGTTGGGAAGAAAGGCCCTCAGTGGAGAGCACAACCGAGTACGGCCGCCTCCGACTCGACCCTGCTGGCGATATCCT
Source organism: Chloroflexota bacterium (assembly GCA_014360745.1). Lineage (GTDB taxonomy): Bacteria > Chloroflexota > Anaerolineae > UBA1429 > UBA1429 > JACIWY01. The sequence continues at coordinate 2,285 of JACIWY010000341.1, read as the reverse complement.
CGCCGGCAGCATGGGCACGTGGAGGCTGGTCTATACCGCAGGGACACGGGGCATTGCCGTCGGCGGCGGCATCCGCCTCGGCACCGATACCGATACCGACTGGGGCATCCCTCAGGTAAAAGACCCGTCTGCCGCCGAGTATCTGACGGTGCAGACGCCGGAGGGCGTGCGGCCTGTGGTGCACGCTTACCGCATGACCCACGTCGTCGTGCTTGTCCAAGGGCGTGGGTTGGCGCCAGGCGAAGAGCTCATCCTTACCCTCGGCGATCGCTCCGGCGGAGGCCCCGGCTCTCGCGCGCAGACGACCTATGAGTGCCAACACTATTTCGATCTATCGGTCGACGCAGCCGGCGATGGCCGTTGGGTGGCGTTGACCGAGCGCCCCTGTGTGGCCATTCGCGGCGCCGACGCCGTGGCGCTCGTGGCCGTGGCCCCTTCCATAGTCGAGCGAGGCGAGCCCTTCCGCCTGCTGATCCGCGCCCAAGACGCCTGGGGCAACCCCTCTTCGACCTATCGCGGACGGGTGAGGATATCGTTGCCCGGCGGCGAGGCACCACGCGAAGAAGCTGCCTTTACCGCCGAGAGCGACGGGGTGACCGTGTTGGAGGGCTTTTGTCTAAACGAGCCCGGGATACACCGCGTGGCCATCCACGAGATAGACGGGACCCTTCACACCGAGAGCAACCCCATTCTCTGCTTGAACAAAATCGTCGGGCCGCGCCTCTATTGGGGCGAGCCGCATGGCGGGCAACTCCACATGGCGGCCAAGATTCGCGAGTTTTTCCGTTACGCCCGCGAGGTTAGCGGGCTCGATTTTTGTGGCTACCAGGCCAACGACCACCGCCTGAGCACCGAGGAATGGGCCATCCAGCAGCAGGCCGAGCGCGAGGCCTACGCGCCGGGGCGCTTTGTGCCGCTGCCGGGCTTTGAGTGGTCCGCCGAGCCGCCGGAGGGAGGCCACCATAACGTCTATTTTCGGCGCTTCGATCAGCCGATCCATCGCTCTGCCCATCTGGCCAATATCGCTCATCAAGACGATCACGATACCGACCTCCCCACCAGCCGCGCGCTCTATGACTTTTATCGTGGGAGCGATACGCTGATTACCCCTCACGTCGGCGGGGGACGTGCCGATCTGAACTGGCACGACCCTACCCTGGAACCAGCTATCGAGATCACCTCGACCCACGGCACCTTTGAGTGGTTCCTGCGCGACGCCCTGCGCCGTCGCTATCGGGTGGGTTTCGTCGGCGGAAGTGACGGCTACACCGGGCGGCCAGGCGGCGAGTATCCGGGGTTCATCGAGCGCCGCTACGCCAAAGGAGGTTATACGGCGGCCTATGCCGAGGAATTGACCGTGTCGGGGATATGGCAAGCGCTCAAAGCGCGACAGGTCTATGCCACAACCGGGGCACGCATCCTGGCCTCGGTCGATGTCGGGGGCTCTCCGATGGGTTCCGAGATGCGCAGTGACACACCGCCCACCATATCGGTTCTGGTCGCCGGCACCGCCCCCTTGGAAGCGGTCGAGCTCTATCGCGGGCTAGACAAGATCTATGGCTACCCCCTCGACCTGCAACCGCAAAGGGGAGTATTGCGCGTGCTTTGGGAAGGATCCGCCCGTCGCACGAGCTATTCCGCCGTCTTGTGGGACGGCCAAGTCCGCCTGCAAGGCGCAAGAGTTGGCGGAGCGCTCGATTTGTTGCGTTTCGACAGCCCAAGGTGTTGGGCTGCGGCGGACGATCCTACGACCGTGTGCTGGCATTCGGTGACCTGCGGCTATCGTAGCGGCTTTTTGCTGCCCATCGATATGGCCGATGACGACGCATACATGGAGCTGGCTTTGTGTACCTCGTTGGCGACGATGAGCGCCTTTGGTGGTTTCGGCGACGAATCGCCCAAGCGCATCAGTTATACGCCGATGGAGACGCTGCGTTGTCGCGTGGCCCTGGCCGATCTCGATCGCGGGCCGGTGGCCTTGGATCTGGGCGGGTTGGAGCGCAAGATCATCCTCTCATGGGCGCCGGGCAGTGACCTGCGCGACCTGCGCTTCGAATATACCGATCCCGCGCCCCGGCCGGGGGCGAACCCCTATTGGCTGCGCGTGATCCAACAGGACATGGAAATGGCCTGGACCAGCCCGGTGTTTGTGGATTACACAGGGATCGATACTTGATCGCTCAAATGCCCCGCTATCTTTAGGTCTCACGTCTTTCGAAAAAGCGCATGGTGCAGCCCTTGACGAAGCAGGAACTTGTGCCTATCCTTTGATAGGCACTCTTTGC
>JACIWY010000340.1 GCA_014360745.1 Chloroflexota bacterium | reverse complement strand
TCATGGCCTTGCGTCCCTCTGTGGACAGGGGCTCATAAAAATACTCCCCCCATCATAAAGGAGTAAGGGTCACATGAGGAGAAGACCATCATGGCGAGATTTTTTGACCAACATGAACCAGCCAATGCCGCTGGGGCAAAAGCTGGCCAAATTGGCCCGAAATCTGTGGCGCAGGGTTGCTTTGGGCCAAGATTGTTGCGGGCATCCGGGCGAGCCGGGATGTTGACAAGTCGAGGAAAGGCCCGGTTCGGGCATCTCAGAACACAGCAATCTGACGCCAAGACACACACTATGAGGATAAGCCAACGGGGAATGTCCCTCGACTCTACCCTCTTGTGAACGGCGTCAAGAAACGCGGCGAGCGTCTTTCCACAAGCGGGTAGCCGCGTCAACCACCTGATGTTCCAGACGGCTCAGGCTTTCAGAAGCGGCTGTGTTCCAACTTCGCAGGGCCAGGCGCAACCCCAGGCCCGCCAAAAGGGCAAACACGACGCTCCAGCCGATCCAGAACTCCCGCTCTTGGGCGCTGGCCAGCAACGTCTCGCCCCATTGCGTCAGGATCTGGGGCCAATTTGTCAAGGAGGGCTGCAACTCGGTTATGCCCTCGCCCGACAACACCTGTCCAGGAGCCAGCAAAATGGCCAACAGTAAAGCCAAGGCAAAAACCGCTGCCGGCACCCAAATATCAGAAGGCATCAACTGCCACTTTTCTTCCTGCCTCTCGGTTTCGCGCTCGACGCGCTGCAAAATCTCGACCTGAAGTGTGGAAGGTGCCCGAACTCGTGGCCGATGGCGCAGCGCCCACTCCACGACGCGCAATTCGGCGGCCAAGGCTTGGCAATTCGGGCAGTCGCGAAGATGGTCGGCCAAAAGGGCATACGAGGGTATCTCTGGCTCACCGTCGGCGATATACTGAGGCAACAATCGCTCCCAATCTTTACAACGAGACACGATGGCTCTCCTTCTTTTTGAGCAATATCATCGCAAGCGCGCTGCGCGCGCGACTTAAATGAGATTTGACTGTCCCCAAAGGCAAAGAAAGCAAATCGGCGATCTGCTCATAAGACAACCCCTCTTGATAAAAGAGCGCGATCACCAGGCGATATTTGTCGGGCAGGCGGTCCACCGTCTGCCAAAGGATGGCCGCCACCTCGCGATCGACGGTAGCCTGCACAGGGTCGCTATCCTGATCCTCGGCCGTTATCAACCCTTGAAGGGCATCCTCGTGATCTACGGTTTGCATTTCCCGGCGTAACTGGCGTCGTCGATTCAAGCAAGCGTTTATGGCAATGCGATACAGCCAAGTGGTGAACTTGCTCTCTGCACGGAAATCGGGCAACGCTCGCCACACGCGCACATAGACCTCCTGGGTCATATCCTCTGCCTCCTGCGGATTGCCCAGGACGTTATAGGCCAAGTTGTATACATAATCTTTTGTCTCGGCCACTAAAGCGGCAAACGCTGCCGTGTCGCCTGCACGGCTCTGTTCAACCAGCGGGGCCAGATCGTCATCCATCATTCAATCCCCCGGCGAGACGACCTGTCAGCCTGCTCGATGCCCGGCCCAAGGCCATCATCGCTCGCTGTTACCTGCCGGATGACGCACCTTTTCCGGTTGGGCACCCTTGTTATCGGCTACAATCGGTTCTGAAGAAGGGGCCTCTTGGGAGCTTGTCCCTCCGACCGGCGGCCCTAAGGTGATAAAATAAACTACGACCATGCCCAAGCCGACAAAGAGCGGTAGCAGCCCGGCCAATAGCCAAGCTCCGATGCCCAAGGTAGAAAGCCCCAACAACAACGCCAGACCGCTCATGCCGGTAATGACGCCGCCCCACAACACGCCCCGGTTCCCAGGGCGTTTAGCCAGGCTTTGAGAAATTTCTTCCGGCGCATAACCTAGCCGAGCCAGGGCCACCCGCTCTTTGTAGGTAATATAACGGTTCAAGGTGATGAAAAAGAGCAACAAGAAGAGCAGCACAAAGGGCACAAAAATGATCACCCAAAATGTGGCTGGCATGGTCCCTCCTGGCGACCGATCGCTCCATAGCCCTCGGTGTTCAGCCTTTCTAACATTATGACATCTCTATGGGGTTAAAAGTTGCGCTACGTTTCATTTGCGCTCGGGGCAAGCGCCTCCGCCAGGGCGCGCAGGGTTTGATCGCGGGTCCGTCGCATCGCATCGCGGCAAGTCGGGCGGCGGGTATCCATCAGGATCACCTCCACCGTTACATAGCCATTAAAGCCACAGGCCGCCAGGACCCCGGCCATGCGCTCGACATCCAACGTGCCTCTGCCCAGAGGGCGATGCTGATCCTTCAGGCCGTTGTTGTCGTGTACGTGGAGCTCCCAGATCGGCAGCGGCAGGGCGCGAATATACTGTTCGGGCGTATCCTCGAGCAGGCCGGAGCAGCAAGCGATGTGCAAATGCCCCAAATCCAAAAGCACGCCCAACGCCGGATCGCCCAGGCGTTCGGCTAGTCGCTCGAAACAGCCCACGGAGGTGTTAATAGTCCAATTCTCCAAGCCCACGCGGACGCCCAGCGGCGCCAAACGTCGCAGCGCGAGCTCCAGAACGCGGGCGGTGCGGTCGGCGTCATAGAGCACGGCGTTGCGTCCCTGTCGCCGGTAGCCGGGATCGAAAGTCATGGCCCACACGCGGCCCGTCTCCGCTTGAAAGCGAGCCACCGCCTCTATATGCTCACGAACTGCTCGAATCCCCCGGCCGGCGTTCCCGACAGCCCCATGCACAAGCGCCTCTAACCCCCAGGTAAAGAGCAGCTCACCCAAGCGATCCCCTTGGCCATCCGTACTCACCGCCGGGACGCGATGCAAAAAGGCCACGCCGTCGAAGCCGAGTGCAGCAAAGGCTTGCATTTTATGTTCCAGCGAAGGCGCTTGTACGTTCCAGGCGGTGATAGAAGCCCGCATCCCTTTCCTCCATCGGCCGAAAATGGCCGCACCTCACAGATCATTCTAGGTGAGCCCGAAGCGCTGTCAATTGTAAATGCGTTGCGCCTATGCTATAATGGCCTTGTCAATGATGCCCTAAGGGCCGAGCTCGGGGGATGAGGTATCACATTATTAGGGCTATTTAAGGACAGAGACGTCCCCTCTCTTCGTGGCGTCTAACCAAAAGGAGGGGACGTTTCCCATTTGGGATATGCGTTCAGGGTTAGGGTTCGGATCAGGGCCGGTGAAAGCCGCCGAGCTCGGCGTCTAACGACCATTTTTCTAGCAGAGGAAACCATGCCAGTAACCATCGTGACCGGTGCTCAGTGGGGTGATGAAGGAAAGGGCAAGATCGTCGACCATCTTGCCGAGCGCGCCACCATGGTCGTCCGGTATCAAGGCGGCAACAATGCCGGCCACACCGTCGTCGTCGGCGATACGGTGTTAAAGCTGCATCAGGTGCCGTCTGGCATCACCAGGCCCCATGTGGCGGCGGTTTTGGGCAACGGTATGGTCATCAACCCACCAGCACTTGTCGAGGAGTTGGATATCATCGAGGGCGAAGGGCTCTCGACGGAGAACCTGCATATCAGCTCCATTGCCCATCTGGTGATGCCTTATCATCTCTTGCTCGATGCTCTACAAGAGCGGGCCCGTGGGTCAGGCGCGCTGGGGACGACCATGCGGGGCATCGGCCCGGCGTACACCGACAAGGCGGCGCGGCGCGGCCTGCGTATGCAGGACATGATCCACAACCGCCGTTTTGACCGCGACCGCTTTGCCGCGCGTGTTCAAGAGGCTCTACAGCGAGTCAACGTGGAGCTAAAACGACTCTACGACCACGACGGATTCACCGTTGAGGAGATCGTCGAAAGTTATGCGCCGGCGGCCATGCGCTTGGCGCCCTATGTCGAGGATACCGGCTTGCTCATCCATCAGGCGCTGGCCAAGGGCCAAGAGGTGCTGATGGAAGGGGCTCAGGCCACGATGCTGGATCTCGACCATGGCACCTACCCCTTCGTCACCTCCTCCTCCCCGACGGCGGGGGGCGCCTGTGTGGGCAGCGGGATCAGCCCCACGCAGGTCAAAGAGGTGATAGGCGTGATCAAGGTGTATACTTCCCGCGTCGGCTCCGGGCCCTTCCCTACCGAGCTGACCGACGAGATCGGCGATTGGATCGTGGAGCAGGGCCACGAATACGGCACCACCACCGGACGGCGCCGCCGCTGCGGCTGGATCGACCTAGTGGCTCTGGGCTATGCCAACCGCGTGAACGGGTTTACCGGCTTGGCCCTCACCCGCCTCGATGTGCTCTGCGGGTTGAAAGAGGTCAAGCTTTGCGTGGCCTATCGTCTGCCCGACGGCACCGTGACGAAGGATTATCCCCTCGATACCATTACCCTTGGCCAGGCTCAAGCCGTCTATGAGACGATGCCGGGGTGGGAGGATGATATCAGTTCGGCGCGCACTTGGGCAGAGTTGCCCAAAGCCGCACGGCTTTACTGCCAACGCATTGCGGACATC
>JACIWY010000034.1 GCA_014360745.1 Chloroflexota bacterium | reverse complement strand
CTCGCGCGGGCGCGCGCTGGACGAGCGACGCCCGCGCCAAGCTTTATGTCTTTGAATTACCCAATGTCGAGGCTGCCGTTAGCGTCGGCAATCAGCAGGAGATCCTTCAGGCCGAATACGGCATCCAACTCGTCGCGCCTACGACCGTTGCCGTGTCGGGGGATGGAGCCGCCGCGAGGGCAGCAGACCTTGCCCATGCTATGCATCAGGGGCTCGATATCCCCCGCTGTATCGTCGAACACCGCGCCACCTCCTCAGCTCTCGCCGTCCGCGTGCGCAATCGTGCCCAGGATCTCGCCGGCCTCAGATGGCGCGCCGATCGTATCCTCGTGCACCTTCGGCCGGAGCTTCAAGTTTGGGACCGTATCACCCTGTCCAGCCCCTGCCCGGCTGCCGGGGTCGACAGCGCCCGCATCCTAACCGCTATACGCGAAAGCTACGACGCCCAACGCGGCGAGTATGTGAGCGAGCTGGAGCTGGGTGAGGCAATTCCCGAATAGAGGGAACCTCCCGCAGGTTCAGAACCTGCGGGAGGATGCAACTTGAAGGGTCGTTGACAGGAGGGTGGCGCGCCGCTAGAATTTCGTCTTGTAGAGTCGCAGTAGGCGAGAGATGAAGTTTGGAGCAAATCGAACGAGATACAAGGAGCGAAGCCGGCGCCCATAACGGACGTTTGGGCAAGCTAAAGGGGCTTGTAGCGATCGGCGCGATGCTGGGATTGGCCATGCTCGGCGTTTGGTGGGCGACGCCGAGCATTTGGGCTCAGTCGCGAGATCGCCGGCCGATGGCGTTCTCCGCGCCGCCGGGGCTGCACCTGCCGTTGGTTTTCGATGAGGCGGCGCTGGGCCCCACACCCGCCCTGCCCACGCCGCCGGCGCTGCCCAGCCCCGGGCCGGCGCCGACGTTAGAGCCCTCGGGCGGGAGGTTGTCGCTGGTCAGCGTGTCGCCAGCGGGCGACCCCGCCGACGCCGACTGTCTGGCCCCGGCGCTCTCGGCCGATGGGCGCTATGTGGCCTTTGCTTCGGCAGCTGCTAATCTTTTACCCACTGGGGCCGACGGCTGGATGCACCTCTTCCGCATTGATCTGCAAACCGGCACGCGAGAGCGGCTCGACAGCGAGGATGCCCACATCCCCGGCGCCGTCGCCGGGCATGCCGGGCGCTCGGCGTTGTCCGCCGATGGCCGCGTGGTGGCCTTTGAATCGGCAGCACCCTTGGCAGCGGGTGACCGAAACAGCACGTACGACATTTATATCTGGCGGGAGGGCGCGGAGGAAGCGGATCAGAATCCGGCGGATCAGAATCCGGCGGATCAGAATCCGGCGGATCAGAATCCGTTGGTGCGGGCCGGCTTGCCCCCCTTTGGCGAGCTGTCGCAGGGGGCGGAACGCCCGGTGCTCTCGGCCAATGGGGCGTTATTGGCCTTTGACTCAGCCTCGCCCGAGCTTTTGCCGGGGGGCGGCACCATCGGGGAGCGCGGGGTTTTTGTCCAAGACCTGGTCACCGGCGTGATCGTGCGCGTTAGCCTCGATGTGGCAGGGCCGAGCCTGCGCCCGGCTATGTCGGCCGATGGGCGCTTTATCGCCTTTCAGGTGGTGGGTGATAACCCCGCGTTAGGCGATCGCAACGGTATGGACGACATCTATCTCTACGATGGTGCCAGGGGGCGCACGACGCGCGTAAGCCAGGCGTGGGAAGGGGGCGATAGCGATGGCCCTTCTTTTGCCCCGGCCATATCGGGGGATGGGCGGTTCGTAGCCTATGTGTCGGCGGCGACCAACCTCGTTGACGGGGACATTAACGGCCTGGCGGATATCTTGGTGTTCGACCGTGCGATTGGGCTCACAGAGCGGGTAAGCGTGGGCGCAGGCGCAGCCAGGCCCGCGGCTAATGGTCCCAGCGATCGACCGGCGTTGAGTGCCGATGGCCGCTATGTCGCCTTTTGCTCCGAGGCGACCAATCTGGTGCCGGGGGATACGAACGGCGTGGCCGATGTCTTTCTTTTTGATCGAGCGACGGGGACCATGGTCTGTCTGAGCCAGGGCTACGACGGGCGCCCGGCCGATGGGCCGAGTTATTGGCCGGCCATCTCTGCCGATGGCGACACCGTCGTATTCGTCAGCGAAGCAGGGAACCTGCTGCCGCCGGCGAGCGGGGGCACAGAAAGACGAAAACAGGTGTACGTCTGGAAAAGGGACTAATAAGGAAGCCCCACAAGCTATTCTCTGGGGAAGAGCTGCACCATCCCGCGTTTGGCCACCATGGCGCGCATCTCGTCGTCGCAGGGCGGGCCGGCGAAGCGTTCAGCTGCATCTAGGATTCGGGGCAAGAGGTCGATGTCGCCCGCGGTGTTCAAAAAGAGGCCGGGCTGGCCCAACACCCAATGTACGGCCCTGTCGATGTCCTCCTGTTCCTCCAAGGGCTCGTACCAAGTGGTGCGGATGTGTTCCTTTTCGCCCCAGGGGCCACGGGCGATGGATTTGATGGTCTGCACGGCCACGTTTCGTTCGCGGCAGAGCGCGACCAGTGCCTGAAAGTCGGCCGCGTACTGCGGGTCTTGCAGCATCAAATAGTTGCAAGGCAGGAGCACGGAGTCAAAGTCGAAACGCTCTAGGCTGCGCAGATGCATCCTGGGCGCAACGACGCCGTGGCCGGTCACGCCGATGAAGCGCAGAAGCCCCTCCTCGCGCGCTTCGATCGCCGCCCTGAGCGCGCCCTCATCGCCCATGGCCATCTCCCACTCGGCGGGATCGACCAGGTTGTGCAGTTGCAACAGATCGACGCTGTCCACACGCAGCCGCTCTAAGGAGCGGTGGAATTCCTCTCGGGCCTCGGCATAAGCGCGCTTGCCGGTCTTGGTGGCCAGGAAAAAGTGCTGGCGGTGTTGGGCCATCCAAGGGCCGATGCGCAGCTCGGAATCGCCGTAGCTGGCAGCGGTGTCTATATGGTTGACGCCATGGGCCAGCAGCACTTCCAGGGTGGCATCGGCCTCGGCCTGGGTCCGCCGGCCCAGGGCGGCGGCGCCGAACAGGGTGCGCGTGCTTTCATGACCGGTGCGGCCAAAGATCAGCTTGGGGATCATCGCTCACCTCCTGACGATTATTGAGGAGTCGAAAATACTTTCATACCGTGCTTGAGCTAATGGGGGGGGCGGTTGAAACTGTTTGCTCAAAACCTCGACCAAGATATGGATGTCGAGGTTTTGAGCAAAACCCACTGTTGCGACGGATTCCGATCCGCGCCGCCCTGCGGCGGCCGTTGTTCAAAAGTCCGTGCTCGCCCGCCCTATTCAACGCTATTTTCGAATTAAGGTCAATCCACGTGAAAATGGCGCGTCTCGGAGGGCGCGCTTAGGCCATAGGCGTTGCGGGCGATGACGTACCAGCCCCAATCGGAATCGGCGAACACGCGCACGTCATACTTGATGTCCTGTACCCACACCTCGTAGCGTTGCCCGTCCACTTGGTTCAGGGCGGGGCCGGCGGCGTTGGGTTGCTCCTGGGCCACGACGAGATATTCGAGCGCATCGGCCACCGGCGCCCATTGCACGGCGATGTAGGGCCGGGCGGGGGGCAGCTCGAACCCGACGCCGTCGAGGGGCGAGGTTAACGTGGGGGCTTGGGGCAGCGTGCCCTCGGAAGCGGTGGTGAAAGACCAGGTAGCCGAGTAAGGCCAGCGCGTCGCCGCCGAGACGGTGGTCTGCCAGGCTGCCCGCCAGTAATAGCGCATGCCCGGCGCCAAGTTTTCGGCCATTTGATACCAGCCGACGGCGGCCTGCTCGGCGGTGCGCAGGATCTCGCGCGCCTGCGTAAAGCCCGGATCGGAGGCTATTTGCAAGACCAGGTACTCGACGCCGGGCACCGTCGTCGGGCTCCAGGCAAAGCGGGGTGCTATAGTGGAGAGTATAGCGCCATCGGGCGGGCTTGAGAGCGTTAAAGAGGGTTTACCGCCTTCGAGGAAGGGCAAATAGATCGCCTCCGTTTGCGCGCGAGGGGCGGGCATCCCCGGCCCGGCGTAGACCGCCGAGGCCGACAGGCCAAGCAGAATCGACAATCCCAGAACCAAGCGGGTGAGCCTATGCTCTGACAATAACGTAATACGTTCCATCGGTGTCCTCCCATACTATGGGCCTAGGCGCCTATCGACGCCGACCTCGATGCCGGAACGTGTTACGTTCGTCCTCTTGGCCGAGGTCGGGATGTGTCCATCCCTAGGCAAACCGGATACCACGTTCAACGGTCGCGCCACCGGCATGTGGATGGTGGAGGTGCGATGGGAGGACATCGAAAGTGAAATGCATCGACGAGGCCGCAGACCGCCTGCCTCTTGTGGGTTCAAGCGACATGAGGAGTTGCTTCGGTGATCGGCATACTTATTATAGAGCGAAGGGCGGAAAAAGTCGAAAACGGGGGTAGAATCTAAGAGTGTCGGGCTCGTTCAGAGGCAAAGGGATGAGCGGAGTGCCGGTTGTTCAAAGCGCTCTTGGGGTGATCCTTTTTTGCGCGCTACTCGTGGGGGTGACATGTCCGAGCGGAGCTAGGGCGGAGGGAAGGAGGGACGGTGTTCCCAACCCGGAGTGCGCTGAGGACAAGCTGGCAGCGGTTCGCCCCTTGTTGGCCGGGCTGGATGCCGGCGAGACCGTCACGGTCATTGTGTTGTTTCGCGATCCGGAACACGCATCCGGCGGTGTAGGCCGAGCGACGGGCGAGCAGAGTCGGGCTGAGCGGCTGTCGACGGTGGTTAAGGAGTTGCAGGCAAGGGCGGCGGCGAGCCAACGTTCGGCGCAGAGATTGTTGCGGGCGAGGGGGCTGCGCCAAGGGACGCAGGAGATTGTCACGCTGTGGATGATCAATGGGTTGGGGGTGACGGCGCCTGCCGAGGTGATCTATAAGCTGGCCGAGCTGCCCGAGGTGGTCCAAGTGTTGCCCAATAGGGAGATTGTGGGGCGTTGGGAGAAGGGGAGACTCAGCGAGGACGCCCGCGCTCCAGAGAGAGAAGGGAATGCCCCGACATGGAACCTAGCGCACGTTGGAGCGCCGGCTCTGTGGCAACGGGGTTTGTTAGGGGAAGGGATCGTGGTGGCCAGCTTGGATACGGGGGTCGATGTCGATCATCCCGACCTGGTCGAGGGGTGGCGAGGTGGGGGGAATAGTTGGTTCGATCCTTATGGCGAGTTCCCATCTTGGCCGGTGGACGTGGATGGGCATGGGACGGCGGTGATGGGGGTGATGGTGGGCAGGGCGAGAGGATGCCTCTCGCAGTCCAAGGCGAGCGAGGGCGCCCGCGCTCCAGAGGAGGGGGGAATAGGGGTGGCGCCGGGGGCGCAATGGATCGCGGCGCGCATTTTCCGAGGCGACAACAAGGCGACGGCGTTGGCCATCCATCAAGCGTTTCAATGGCTGCTCGATCCCGATGGTAACCCGGATACTCCCGATGCGCCCCATGTAGTGAACGGATCTTGGAGCCTGGCCGGCGCGGGGTGTGCGCTCGAGTTTCAAAGGGATGTGCGGGCGTTGCGCGAGGCGGGCATCCTGCCGGTTTTCGCCGCCGGAAACGCCGGACCCGGCCCGGCGACGAGCACCAGCCCAGCCAACTACCCGGAAGCTTTTGCTGTGGGCGCCACCGACGAACGGGAGCGGCTGTATGAAGGAAGCAGCCGGGGGCCTGCCGCGTGTGGCGGGGAGGAAAAGATTTTTCCCGATCTCGTTGCGCCAGGGGTGCTGGTGCGCACCACGGGCTTGCAAGGGGGCTATACGTATGAGACCGGCACTTCTATGGCCGCGCCCCACGTGGCGGGCGGCTTGGCTTTGTTGCTGAGCGCGTTTCCCGATCTTGATGCGGATGAGCAGGCCGAGCTGTTACGACGAACGGCGGCGGACCTGGGGCCGCCGGGGGCCGATAACGAATCCGGCTATGGTCGTTTGGATCTGTTGGCGGCCTATCGTCGGCTCTCCTCCGAAGTGGTAGTGAGCCTTTTTCTTCCTCAGGTGGGCAACGAGGCCCCACTTATTAGGCCCTATTCGAGCTATTTGCCGTTGATTTGGTCGGCGCAGGAGGCGATCGAGCGCCGAGACTGAGGGTCGAGAGATTTCAAACGACAGGTATACTGTTTGATAGAAAGGGGGGGAATAATAAAAATCCTGCAAAAATGCTTGACATATGCTCCGTGTTCTGCTATAATGTTGGATAAATAGGGTGGAGATTTCCAGGACTCCCCAAATTTGCCGTTAGCAAATCATTCCCCATCCTTATCGTTGTCCCCTCTCGTCGCTGCTCAGACATATTCCTGTGGATGGGTATAGGCGTTTGTTGGGCTCATAGCTTTGAGCCTAAAGTTCGTTGTTCTGTCCGATTTCGTAGTCTGAGTGGCCGGGATTGCCTTTTTTGCCTTTTCATCTTCCCTCTCCTCTTTCCCTGCCAGACATTGACTATGCCTAGGTTGGTACCCGGCGGTTGAACGTTCGGCATCGGCGGTAAGCGAACGTATCACCGAATGTTCTGGGGTACACCGGAGCACGAGCCAGGGCCACGGGCTCGGAGCGCTGCCGGTGTTTGGCCCGCCGTGGGGATATTTTTGCCCGATGGCGGATGGTTACTGTTTTCAAGGAGGTGTGAGCAAGGGATGATCAGGAGGAATGTAAGCGCTACTGCTAAGGTCTGGCAGGAATAGGGGAGGTTGGCATGCATAAAAAGACCTATAGGTACTATCTCTATCGTCTCGTAACGTTGATCGTGTTGCTCTTGCCGGGCGTGCTTTGGACGGGCTCTCCGTTGGGGGACGCGGCAGGTACGGCTTTGGCCGAGCCCGCGCTGCAGGCGACCACGAACACCATCTCGTTGCGGGTCGTCAGCGCTCGAACCGAGCCCAAGGCTTTTGACGGCGCAGGGGTGACCAAGGGAGACCCGGTTACGGAGTACAAGTTCTTGATCAGTATCGACAACACGGGCGATCCCTTTGATCCCAGCCAAGATTGTCAGCCTTTTCTCGGCGATCCGTTGACCGATCCGAATGCACCGAGAAACCCGAATTACCCCGGTAATTGCGAATGGCCCTCCATCCGCACTGTTCCGGGTTGGGCGCCGATCTATGCTCAGGGGGATCAGACCGTGCTGAGCGAGACGGCGACGCTTACCTTGCCCGATGGCAAGTATCTGATCTCGGTGATGGCGGATGGCTACAAGGTCGATGGAGAGCACTTTACCTTGCCGATGGAAGAAACGGCGCCGGGATCGGGAGTGGCCCAGGTTTTGGTGCAGGTGCATCCTTATCCGCTTCCGCCAGCGACGATGGTCATCAAGGTCTTTGAGGACATTTCGATGACCAACGGCCAGTTCGATGCGCCGGTGGAGCAGGGATTGGCCGGGTTCCGCGCCAGCATCAACGACATCGCCGGCGAGATCACGACCGATCTCTTTGGCAATCCGTTGTGCACCGAATATCAAAAGGATCCCGCGACCGGCGAGGTGCTGCTTGATGCCGAGGGCAACCCGATCATTCTCTCGTTGGGGCAGGGCTGTTACAGCGATGCCGACGGTATTATCACTATCCCTAACATCGGGCCGTTGCGTTACGATGTGCTCGTCTTTCCGCCCGCGGGGGAGCAGTGGATCCAAACGACGACGCTGGAAGGCTCGCAGGGCTGGGATACCTGGCTGCAAGAGGCCGGCACCGGCCTGGATAACGAATTCCTCATCGCCGCCGAGCCCTTCCCATGGACGATCTTTGGCTTTGTGCGACCCAGCGCGGTTGGCCTGCCGTCGGCTCCGAACACGGGCTCGATCAAGGGCGTCATCATGGGGGCGGTGACCTTTTCGCCCACCAAAGGTGGCTTGCCCTATCAAGGGGAGATCTGGGGAGGCCTGGCCGGCACCTTGTTGCATCGGCCCATTGCCAATCCTTGGTTGGCGCTGAACGATTTGCAAAACGGCGATACGGCCATTTGGGTCGGGCAGGGCAACGCCGATGGCTCCTTCCAGATCGACAATATCCCCAGCGGCAACTATGTCCTGACCTATTGGGACGAGAAGCAACACTATATCCTCGATTTCGTTCAGGTAACGGTGAACGGGGGCGAGACCACCGATGTCGGCGTGCGCACGATGACCGGCTGGTTCACCGAGGTGTCGGGCTATGTGTTCCATGACCTGAACGAAAACGGCAAGATGGATGTGGGCGAGCCCGGCATCCCGGACTATTTGGTGGTGCTCAAGGATCGCGACAACACCGAAATCGACCGTATGTCGATCTCGGCGCTGACCGACGCCAGCGGCTTCTATGAGCTGGAGAAGGCCTACCCCATGGGCTCTTGGATGGTGTTGGAGGCCTATAGCGATTTGTATCGCACCACCGGCGTCACCTATCAGACGCTCAACATGCCCGAAGAGGTGACGTTGCTCGAGAACATCGTCGATATCGGCTTCCTGCCGATCTTGGGGCAGCCGGCGCGCCTGGATTGGGGCGTCAAGCCGTATGGCCCCGCCGAGACCGGAGGGATCGCCGGGACGGTGTTCTATGACACGGTGCGCGCCGAGGACGACGCCCGCTACGCCGGCGCCGAGCCCTGGCAACCGGGCATCCCCGGGCTGACGGTGAACCTTTACGCGGCGGTGGTGGACCCGGTGACGGGCCTCCCGCTCAAGAACGTCGACGGCTCGTACCAAAAAGGCCCCTTGCTGAACACAACGGTCACCGAGCACTTTGAGCGGCCGCAGGATTGCCAGGCGCGCGACGTGGACGGCAACCCGATGGACTTTGCCGTGCTGCCACCGGGCCCCGAGATCCCCGGCTTTGTGCCGGGCAAGGATTGCCTGGAAGGGCCGTTGATGGGCACCCAGCTCGGCCACGGCCAGCAGCCATTGGACGGGAACTGGGGCTTTACCGAAATTCTGAACGATCCCATCACAGGGGATCCCCTGCCCGCGCCGGTGCCCATTCCACCGGGCAAGTACCTGGTGGAGGTAGAAATTCCCACCGACGCTCTGGGCAACCCGATGTTCAAAGTGACCTGCGAAGAGTGCTTGAACATCTTTGATGGGGACGAGTTCGAGCCTGCCATCCCGCCGCCCGCCTGTGCCGGTCCGTTGCACACGGTGGACGTGGCCGGCGTGGGCATCGACGGGTATCCGCAGCAGATCCTGCCCGGCGGGATCGTGGTGCCGCCTTCGACCCCCTTTGAGAATCCGAACTTTGCCGCCGAGGGGGGCAGCCGTTTCGAGGGCCAGCCCAAGCCGAGCTGTGACATCAAGTATGTCGAGCTGACCAACGGCAAGGCGGTGGCGCCGATCTTTACCCTCTACACCGACGTGCCGATCCCGGGCAAATGGAAGGGCTATATCATCGACGACTTGAACATCTCCACCAATCCGCTGGATTTGTTCTACGGCGAAATGGTCGGCACACCTTATATTCCCATCGGCATCTATGACTTTACCGGGCGCCTGGTGCACACGGTGCATTCCGATCGCCACGGCGTGTACGAAGTGTTGCTGCCCTCCGATGGGACGTTCAACGCGCCATCGCCCAGTGGGATGCTGGCCAACGTGTACTATATCTATGGCAACGACCCCGGGCCGCTTGGCAGCCCGAACCCGAACTATAACCCGCAGTATCGCTCCATCGGCACCAGCTTTGAGATCTATCCGGGCGTGATCGTGCCCTCTGACCTGGCGCCGGTGCAGAACGGCGTCTCGATCTGGAGCCCTGGATCGCAGCAGAACCAGTTGGCGCGTTGCGCGCTGAGCGAGACGACGCCGCAGCTCTATGCTGTCTCTAAACCTTATGCGACCCCGCCGGAGGAGATCGTCATCTATGGTGTCGGGTTTGGGGCCACGGCAGGCAAGGTCAAGATCGCTGGCGGGTCTGTGCCGGTGTTGAGCTGGAGCGATCGCGAGATTCGCATCCGCGTGCCCAAACGCGTTCCGCGCGGGCCGCGATTGCTCACCATCGCCACGGCTGATGGCCAAGAGGCGCGCAACACGATCACAATGCACGTGCTGGGGGATGACTATACCCCGACCGTGTACGAGGTCGGCGTGGGCAAGCCCTACGATCCCTCTAATACCCTGCTCTACGATGGGATGGGGCGTGGGCCTATCCAGCACGCCATCGACGACGCTTGGGCGGCAGGTGGTAATGCGTTGGTGGTGGTCTACCCTGGCCATCCTGTGCCGATGAGCAACCCGCAAGGCTGGTACATCGAGAACCCGGTGATCTACTCGCCGATCAAGCTACAGGGCGTCGGCCCGGGCGGCACCTATCAGGACGGCAGCCCGGCGGTGCCCGGCTCTGTCATCGACGGGCGCGCCGTGGGCGGCGATACTCCCTACTCACTCTGGTGGCGCGAGACGCTGATCCCCGACATTTGGAACAATCGCGGCGGATGGGATCGCGGGCTGATGGTCGACCCCGAGACGCCTCGCGTGTATGAAGGGGCGGTCATCACCGTGTTCGGCGAGGAGGGTGAATTCACCAAGGACTTTTACGCCTCCATCGACGGCTTCACCATCCAGGGCGGCGATCAACAGGGCTTCCCCAACAATATCCAACAAATCGGTGGGGCCAAGATACCCGGCGTGCAGCCCAACGTTGTGGTACAGGGTGGTGGCATCTTTGTCGATGGCTATGGAAACTTTTTACAGATCAAGAACAATATCATACGCAGCAATGGCGGCGCGTATGGCGGCGGCATTCGCCTCGGCACGCCCGATGTGCCGGAGCCGCTAACTGACAACCATAACGACAAGATCGTCATTGCGCGGAACCGCATCATCGCCAACGGCGGCACCAACCTGGCGGGCGGCATCGGCATCTTTGCCGGCGCAGACAAGTATCAAATCAACGACAATGACATCTGCGGATGTTTCTCGGCCGAGTATGGCGGTGGCATCTCGCACTATGGCTATAGCCACAAAGGCCGGATCTTTCGCAACCGTATCTACTTTAACAAGGCGTACGACGAGGGCGGTGGGATCATGATCGCCGGCCAGTTGCCCGCCGATCCAGCCGAGCTCTCGCCCGGCGCCGGCCAGGTGTGGGTCTTCCGTAACCTGATCCAGTCGAACCTTTCTAATGACGATGGCGGCGGCCTGCGCTTCCTGATGGCCGGCTTTTTCAAGTTCGAGGTGTTCAACAACATTATCGTCAACAACGTCTCGACGCACGAGGGCGGCGGCATTGCGATCAACGACGCGCCCAGGGTGCGCATCTACAACAATACCATCATGAAGAACCTGACCACCGCCACGGCGATGACCAGCACCGGTCTACCCGCTCCGGCCGGCGTGTCCACCTCGCGCAACAGCGACTTGTTGCAAGCCACCTTGCCGGCGGGCTATCCGCTGTTCAGCAACCCGGTGTTCTTTAACAATATCCTGTGGGACAACCGGGCCGGCACTTGGAACGGTGACAGCGTGACGGGCATCGGCCTGGCCGGCGATCCCAGCCCCGTCTATCACTGGGACATTGGGCTGGCGGACGGAAGCGGGGTGATGAGCCCCAAGTATTGTATCTTGCAGGTGCCGTATGGCGCCGATCCTACCAACATCGTAGGGCAGGATCCGCAGGTCGTACAAGAATACGATACGACGGTGATCATCCAGCCGTGGCGCGGCAATCCCAATTTTGTAGGGGCCAATATTGTCGCGGTGGATCTGCCGATCGAGCTGATGGGGGATTATCACCTGACGCTCGGCTCGCCGGCCATCAATACCGGAGCTCGCCGGGTCGAAAATATCAACGCTCCTGGGGTGGATTATGACGGGGATCAGCGACCTGCTCATGGCTTCTATGACATCGGAGCGGACGAAGTGCCGCCAGCCCTTCTGTTGGGCGAAGGAGGGCCGCCAGACTTGGTGGCGGATCCTGCAGCCAGGCGATGGCGCTTTGAGATCGCTCTGCCCATGCTGCAAAGCGATGCTGGGGGCTCGTTGAGCGGTGACGTGGCACCTGTTCAGGTCGAACGGCGACGGTAGCGTAATTCGTTAAGCTATCGGTTGCGGCCCCGTAACCGGGTCGCAACCGATAGCCCAGAGTGTTGGAAGGGGAAATACCATGAGACAAGACTCTCGCGTCAAAATAAATCGGCGAGACCTGATCAAATTGGGAGGCGGCCTTTTGGGCGCGACCGTTGCCTCGGCCTTGACTTCGAGGGCGCTGCTCAAGCCGAGCGAAGTGGTGCAGGCGGATACGCCTGTGCGGCGGGCGCGCGCCGCTCAAGGGCTGGCGAGCAAAGGGGCCGCAGGTGCCGATCCGGTCGGGCAAGTAGGCGATGCGGACCTGCACTTTGTAGCCACCGACGGCTGGATCTATCTGGATCCGTTGGCGACGGTGCCCCCTTATCATCCGGACAATATGGCGCCGGATCCGTTCACAACCTACATCTTTGGTTTTCGTAACGTCACGCCGGTGTCGAACGACAGCGCCAAGGTCTTTGCCCAAAAGATGAAAGCCCAATTGGCGGCGCCTCTGTTCTGGTTCGAAGAGGGGGGTGAGTACAGGCTCAAGGTCACAAACTTGGGCTTGCAAATTCGCCCCGACTTGATCGACGCGCACACCCTGCACTTTCACGGCTTTCGTAACGCCATTCCCATCTTTGACGGCGAGCCGCATTCCTCGGTGGGGGTGCCTATTGCCCGCGATCTGATCTATCTTTATCGGCCGCACGATCCGGGCACCTATATGTATCACTGCCATTTTGAAGAGACCGAGCACGTGCACATGGGCATGGTCGGCCCCTGTTTCATCGCGCCGGCGCAAAACGAGGGCGCGCCGGGGCTGCTCATGGCCAGATTGAAAGGCAACCCCGACCCAGGAGCCCCGCTCGGCTATGCTTACAATGATGGCGATGGCTCGACGGCTTATGACCGCGAGTTCATCGTCTTTCTCAGCGAGATTTGGACCGTATCGCACTGGAGCGATTCGCACGTCCAACTGCCCGAATGGAGCGAATATGCGCCCGAGTTCTATTTGCTTAACGGGCGGGTGTGGCCCGACACCCTGCTGCCGGATGGCCTGGGCACCGAGCCGGCGACAGGCGATCTCATCCCTCCGCCTGGGCATCCCGAGTTGCAATATCAGCCGATGTCGGCCGTGATCCAAGCCTCTCCCGGCGAGCGCGTGTTGTTGCGCTTTATCAACTTGGGTTACGAGCAACAGGCGATGCGGCTGGAGGGGATCACCATGAAGGTGGTGGGCAAGGATGCCACGCTGTTGCGCGGGCGCAACGGCGCAGACCTGTTCTTCGACACCAACACGGTGGCCATCGGCCCCGGGGAGAGCGTCGATGCCATCTTTGTGGCCCCGCCGTATGTCGGCGGCCTGCCATATGATCGCTACCTTTTGTATAACCGTAGTTACCAGCGCTTGACCAACGGCGGCCACCCAGGTTATGGGGGACAGATGACCGAGGTGCGGGTGTACCCTTCAGACGCTCTGCCCCCGCAAACCGAGCCCAATACCCGCGTAGAGCCGGTGTGATCAAGGAGTGAGGTGAACCCATGCGTTTGATGACGAGATTCAAGCGAGTGTTACGATATCTGCTGTTGGTGTTGATGCCGGCCTTGCTCCTGATCACGATGTCGGTGCAGGGCAGCGGAGTGAAGCAGTTGCATGAGGCGCTGCCGCCTATGGGCATGATCTGCACCACCAGCCCCACGGCCACCTTCACTCTAACCACCAAGACCGGCTATATCACCATCCCGGACGGCAACGCGGTCTTTATGTGGGGCTTTAGTGAAGGCGACAAGCCGTTTCAGCATCCAGGGCCGGTGCTCTGTGTGAATCAGGGCGATACCGTTACCATCGTGCTGCATAACACCCTGCCGGAGGATGTATCCATCATCTTCCCCGGCCAAGAGAACGTGATGGCCAATGGCCAGCCCTCGCAACCCGTGTTCAACGGGGTAGGCGAGCTGGTCTCTTTGGCTCCGGTGGCGCCGGCCAACGGGGGCAGCGTCACCTACAGCTTCCTGGCTAGCAAGCCCGGCACCTATATCTATGAAAGCGGCACCGAGCCGGCAAAGCAAGTGCCCATGGGGCTCTTTGGCACCATCGTCGTGCACCCGACGCTCGATCCGCTGCCGATGACCGACCCGTACACAGGCCAGCCGATCGCCTATGCTTACAACGACATCGGCGCGGCTTACAATCCCGAGACCGAGTATCTGCTCGTCATCTCGGAGATCGATCCCATGCTCAATATGGCCACCGAGCAGGGGTATCAATACAACATGAACGACTATACCCCTCGCTATTGGAACTATAACGGGCGCAGCTTCCCGGATACGGTGGCGGATAACGGCGCGCCCTGGTTGCCCAACCAGCCGTATGGCTCGTTGGTGTATATCCATCCTTTCGACGATCAACCCTTCCTGGCGGATGGCGTCACGCCGAACCCGGCCTACAACGCCTATCCGGCATTGTTGCGCCACATCAACGTGGGCACAATGCTCTACTCGCATCACCCCCACGGCAACCATGGCCGGGTCATCGCCTGGGATGGGCATTTGCTCAGGAGCCCCGATGGCTTGTGGGACATGTCCAGAGAAGAATTTACGGTGACCATCGCGCCGGGCCAGTCGATGGATTCGCTTTTCAAGTGGACGGACGTTGAAAAGTGGCATCCGGTGGACAATCCCATCCCGGTGGTTATCCCGCAACTTCAAGATTTGGCCGTTGGCCAGTTCTACAGCGGCAGCCCGTATCTGGGCAATCCGGAGGCGTTGCCTGTAGGCACCCAGGCGCTCAACCAGTGTGGCGAGTACTATCACATCGCCCATAACCATGCGTTGAACCAAATCACGGCTTGGGGTGTGGTGCTGAGCGGGCATATCACCTTCGCGCGGATCGACCCACCGCTGCCGAACAACTGCCAGCCGTAGTAGAGCGAGGGCAAGGAGATAAAGCATGAAGACGAACAAGTGGTATCTGGGCATCGCCGGAGCTCTCATTTTGGCCTTGGCAGTGCTCGTCGGCTCGGCGACGTTCCAAAAGGGAGGCACGGCGGAGGCCGCGCTGGCGACGGCACAGCTCAAGGCGATTCCGGGCCCGGCCATGCCTCCGTTGACAGAGGCGCCCTGTGTCCTGGTAGGCAGCACGCGCACTTGCGAGCTGTGGGCCAAAGTCGGGGCAGTGACCATGCCCGACGCGGCCGTCGTGCCGGTATGGGGCTTTGCCGTGGGGGCTGCGGAACCGGCCCTGGTGCCAGGGCCTATCCTG
>JACIWY010000339.1 GCA_014360745.1 Chloroflexota bacterium | reverse complement strand
CTCGACTCGGCGGGACGGATCCTGATCCCGGCTTACCTGCGCGAGTATGCCGGCATAGAGAATCAAGTCACCATCGTGGGAGTGAACACTCATGTAGAGATCTGGTCGCCCGAAAGATGGCGCGAGACCGTGGCGCGCGCCAGCGAGAACTTGGAAGAGATCCTGGCGGCCATGACGCGCATGGGCCTATGATATGAACGAAACAAGTCGCGAACTTGAGATCGGCACTTTGGGGCACATTCCGGTTCTTTACCAAGAAGTTATAGCCTGGTTGCATCCGCGGCCTGGAGGGGTCTATATCGATGCCACCGTAGGCCTTGGGGGGCATGCAGCGGGCATTTTGGAGCATTCTGCCCCTGATGGCCGGCTGCTGGCATTGGACATCGACCCAAAAGCCCTAAAGATCGCCCAACAACGTCTGGCCAGCTATGGCGAGCGTGTCATCTTTGTGCAAGGGCGCCATATTGACCTGGCTAAGCTGGCCCATGCACACGGCTTCGCCCTGGTGGACGGGATCCTATTGGATTTGGGCGTGTCTTCCATGCAACTGGAGGATCCCTCTCGTGGCTTTAGCTTTCAAGCCGAGGGGCCGCTGGATATGCGCATGGGCGCCGAGGGGCCTACGGCGGCTGAGTTGGTCAATACATTGTCTGAGGAAGAGCTGGCGCACATTATTCATGAATATGGCGAGGAGCGCTTTGCTCGGCGCATCGCCCGGGCCATTGTGCGCGAGCGCCCTTTACATACGACCAAGGAATTGGCCGATTTGATTGCCAAAACGATAGGGCGCCGCGAACGGATACATCCGGCGACGCGTACCTTTCAGGCTTTACGTATCGCCGTCAACGAGGAGTTGTTTTCACTGGAAGCAACGTTGCCTCAAGCAGTGGAATTGTTGGCCCCGAAAGGTAGGTTGGCCGTTATTGCTTTTCACTCGTTGGAGGATCGCATCGTCAAGCGGTTTATGCGCCAAGAGTCGCGAAATTGCATCTGCCCGCCACGATTGCCACAGTGTGTCTGTGGGCATCGCGCCAGTTTGCGCGTGTTGACCCCCAAGCCGATCCGTCCCTCGGCAACGGAAGTGGCCGTCAATCCCCGCAGCCGAAGCGCCCGTCTGCGGGTAGCGGAAAAGCTAGGGCCTGAAGGCATCGGCGCATAGGACAGGGCTACCATGGAACGAACACGTCATGCATTGGCCCTCTTTTTGCATAGGGGCCGCCTGCGCGATCGACAAGCGGCGATGCGCCTCGATGGTCGCACCTTGGCCTATTTTGCAGCCATGTTAGCGCTCATCGGCTTGGCCGGCTGGTTGTATCTCCATCAAGCCAGCGAGGTAGCCGCCTATGCCCATGAAATTCGCCAGCTCGAGGAGCGCAAAGAGGCCCTGCATCGAGAATTGATCGCTTTGCGCGGCCAGGTGGCCATGCTAGATTCCTTGGAACGCGCGCACAAGATCGGCCAACAAGCCGGGTATCGTTTGCCAACCGTCGCCGAACGCGAACGCCAGTTTCGTCTGCGCTATATCCCGCCCCAAAAGGTTCCCACAGAAATGGCGCAGGCGCAATCTGTCGATAGGGAAAGCACCGTGCGTCGCTTGGACTTCTTTGAAGGCCTGGTGAAACAATTGACGGCCTGGCTGGAAACGACCGACGCAGATGCGTCGCGTTGAAGGCGCGCTCAGGAGAAGCAGGAGGAGAGATGATGGAGCAAACCGCAGAGCCAAGCCATAGACACCGCATCGGCTGGCTCGCCGCGGTGCTCTTGGCGGTGGGTGTTATCCTGCTGGGCAGATTGGCTTCATGGCAGCTCGTGCCCCGACCGGAAATCCGTCGCTGGACGCTCGCCGGTGGCAATCGGCCCAATGTGATTCCCGCCGCCCGCGGCAATATCCTGGATCGACACGGGCACTATTTGGCCTCTTCCACCGTCGAGTATGAAGTAGCCGTCTCGCCGCGTTTACTGGGCCCCAAACAGCGCGAGCGGCTGCTCCCCGAGCTGGCCACGATACTAAACCAGGAACCATCACGTTTGCAGAGCCTGTTGGCGCAACAACAATCCGACTATATCCTGCTTGGCACGAATCTCCCCCCAGAGGTGGGCAAGCGATTCGAGACCATGGAACAAAGCTCGGATGCCTTTAGTATTCAGGTGGATTTCCGCCGCGTTTACCCTGATGGCTCCCTGGCTGCTTCGTTATTGGGCTTTGTCGATTATCAGGGACACGGGCAATACGGCCTGGAAAAATATTATGACCGCGAATTATCGGGGACGCCGGGGCGTTGGTATGGCATCCGCGACCCCTGGGGCAAGCAGATTCTAGTCACCCTGGGTGGCTATCAACCAGCCCGGGATGGCGCCGATCTGATCTTGACCATCGATCGCAACATCCAATATATGGCCGAGCGCATTTTGCGCGAGGGGTTGGTGCGCTATCGGGCTCAGGGTGGCAATGTCATCGTCCTCGATCCGCGCACTGGCGCCGTGCTGGCGATGGCCAATCTGCCCACTTATGAACCAGGGCGCTATGGAGAGTGCGCCGAGCGAGACGGTTTGGAAGTATTCATCAATACCTCTATCAGCGCGCTTTATGAGCCGGGATCGACCTTCAAACCGGTAACTTTGGCCGCCGGGCTCGAGGCCCACGTCATCACGCCGCAGAGCACCTACGATGACCGGGGAGAGATCATCGTCGGCAACCGCCGTATCTGGAACTCGAATCAGGCCGCCTATGGGATTACCAATATGACCCAAATGATCGCCAAATCGCTCAACGTGGGGGCAGCCCATGTAGCCAACCTCCTCGGCCCCACCCGATTCTACGAGATTGTGCGCCGCTTTGGCTTCTTCGAAGCCACCGGCGTAGATCTGGCCTTTGAGGAACGGGGGCTCATGCGTGTGCCCGGCGACCCTTATTGGCACATGTCCGATCTGGGCGCCAATTCTTATGGACAAGGAATTTCGGTGACCCCTTTACAAATGGCCGTCGCCTATGCGACATTGGCCAACGACGGGATCATGATGCGGCCATACGTCGTGCAAGAGATCTGGCAGAACGGCGAGCTAGTACAGTCTCGCCAGCCCTTCGTCGTACGTCGGGTTGTCTCTGCCGAAACGGCCCGCCAGGTTACCCAGATACTTGTCGATGCAGTAGAGATGGGCATGGAGAAAGCGGTGCTGCCCGGCTATCGGCTGGCCGGCAAGTCGGGCACATCGGGCATACCCACCCGAGATGGTTACGATAGTCAGGACACCATCGCCTCTTTTGTAGGTTATGGCCCGGTGGAAGACCCGCGTTTTGTCATTCTCGTCAAGTTCGATCGCCCCAGAGAAGGCAAATGGGGCTTGGAGGTGGCCGCGCCCGAGTTTCGGCGCATGGCCGAGATGCTTGTCGACTATTGGGCCATTCCGCCCTCGTCCCAAACAGCGCAACGCTAGCCCCGGTGGAAGGTATGTTGATATTCGCCGAGCTGCTCACGGCCCTGGTGCCTGGGGCCAAAACGACGACGGAGGGAACGTTACAGATCCGTTCCGTATGCATTGACTCTCGTCAGGCTGTGCCCGGATCCCTGTTTGTGGCCTTACGCGGTGAACGCACCGACGGTCACCGTTATGTCGGCCAGGCCTTCGCCCAAGGCGCAGTGGCGGCGCTCGTCGAGCACCCGCCCGAAGAAGCTGTTACCATCATAGATACAGTGCGAGGCCTTGTGCCCTCAGAGATCCACCCGCCATTGGCCATCGTAGTGGCCGACAGCCTCCAGGCATTGCAACGGCTCGCCGCCACACGGCGCGAGGCTCGTCCCGATTTGACCGTGGTGGGAGTGACGGGCAGCGTGGGCAAGACCACCACCAAAGAAGCGTTAGCAGCCGTGTTGGCCCAACGCGCCCAGACGCTTAAAAGCGCCGGCAATTACAACAACGAGATCGGCTTGCCCCTAACGCTGCTTGAATTGCAGCCGGTGCATCGTTTCGCCGTGTTAGAGATGGGCATGTATGCCTTGGGCGAGATCGCCTTGCTCTGCTCCATAGCCCGACCGCAAGTGGGCGTGGTGACCAACGTGGAACCGGTGCACCTCGAACGACTGGGTACGATCGAACGCATCGCGATGGCCAAAGCCGAGTTGATCGGCGCACTGCCCCAAGATGGCGTAGCCGTGCTCAACGGCGATGACCTTCGCGTGCGAGCGATGGCAGAGCGCACGATGGCCCGTACTGTGACCTTTGGGTTAGGCCCAGAGAACGATGTGCGCGGCGAGAAAATCGTCGGACTCGGTTGGCAGGGCATCGAATTGACCGTCCAAGTGGCCGAGCCGGATCGTTTCGGATTAGCCACCTCGCAGGCGCGGCTACGTACCCCGATGATCGGGCGACATGCCGCTTGGCCTGCGTTGGCCGCAACAGCGACCGGACTGGTCCTGGGGCTTTCTTGGGAGGAAATCGCACGTGGGTTAGGCACCCACAAGATGAACCTGCGCCTGGTACCCAAACAAGGCATAGGGGGAGTCG
>JACIWY010000338.1 GCA_014360745.1 Chloroflexota bacterium | reverse complement strand
AGAATGAGAGCATCCGGGGGCAACTCCTGGCGCAAATAGACGGCGGTGGCGCGGGCCTCATCGCGGCGATAATAAGGATCGGTATACAAAGCCGTGGCCGCCAAGCTGCTCGTGGCCAGCCACAAGCCCAAAGCGCAGAGCGCCCCCATCCGCCCCCAGGCCCCGGCCGCCCACAGCCGCACAGTGCCACGGGCCAGCAACACCAACATCGGCCACAGGAGTATGAGCACATAGCGGGGGTGATAGCCCGGCCGCGCTCGCATCAGGGCAAAGACCAACAGCAAAGGCAACACAATCTGCAGCAGCAGATAGGCGGTGCCCTTTTTATCTTGGCGACGGGCCAGCAACGGCAAGGTCACAAGCGCTAACGCGGCAGCGGCGAGGGCGGCGAAGCGCGCATACAGAGGCTCGCGACCCAACAAGGCAATATGGCCGCCCAGCAGGAAGGCACCCGTCTCGCGCAAAAAGGCCCCTAGGGAAAGAGGTTGTGCCCCCATCGTTTCATGTTCCACCAGAGACCCCAGGGCAAAGATTAACCAGGGCAACAGGGCGGCCAGCGCCACCGCCTGTGCGCCGAGCCAACGAACCAAGCGCCGCCTTGCGGAAAGGAGCCGGCCGATCACCCAAAGGTTGAGGCTCAACAAAGGAAAGGCCATGAGATAGTGGCTGTAAAGAGCCACGATCTCGACGAGGAGCAACGCCCCCCAATGCCAGGCAGACCAACGCCCCTCGCCCGATGTATACCGAGAACCCAGCGCCAACAGCAAGACAAAACACAGCCCTAGAAGGGCGTACATGCGCACCTCTTGCGAATAGACGATCTGCGCCGGCGCCAGGGCCGCCAGAGCCGCAGCCAACAGCCCCGTTCGGTCATCGCCATACACCTCGCGGGCCAGGGCCACGAGGGCTAAAACCGTGATGCTGCCCAACAGGGCCGACAAACCACGCACGGCGAGGACGCCATCGCCGAATAGGCGCACCCAACCCATGAGCAACAAGTAATAGCCGGGCGGGTGGGTATGGCCGGGGCCGGCGATCTGGGCCAGGGCCTCGGCGAGGCCCTCACGGGCCAGATGGATGCTCCATCCTTCATCATACCAGATGCTCTGCGCATCGATTCGCCAGAAGCGAAGCCCCAGCGCCATGAGCAGGATGCCGGCCGCCAAAAGCGCGGTGCAAGCCCGCCGGCGTAGTGGATGAGAAGGCGCCACAAGTTTCATCGTTTCCTACGACCCCACAGGCAACACGCGAATATTGCCCAAGAGAATACGCGTATCTTTGGCATGTCCCCCTTCGCCCGTTACCGTGAGGCGTTTGCCCTCGGCGGTGTACATGCCCACTTGCAAATCATAGACTCCCGGGGGCGCCTCCTGCTTGATGGTCAAGACATAGGGATCGACGATAAGCTGCCCCCGACGCCACGTCGCGGTGGGCGCCTGGCCTCCGCGCGGCCAACCGTCCATCTGCGCCCAGATGCGATCCTGCTTCCCTACAACCTGGGTGAACACGCTATAGTTCGTATCGATATCGCGCAACGCCCGCCAATATAAGGTGAGATGCAGGCTCTCTCCTGGCGCCGCAGCCGTGCGGTCGAGATCGTAACCGACCAGGGCGATACGCCCCTCAAGCTCGATGTGCACCGGATTGGGAATTTCGCCCTCTCGACGGGGAGGAAGAACGATGCGCCCGAAGCGCACATGATCTCCCAGGATCGAGACTCGCCCATCGGCTTGAGCTTCGGAGAGCACGCGGAGTCGCTCGCCCGTCTCAACGCGATAAAGCCCCACCGCCAAGCTCAACTCAGCAGGAGTCATGGCCGTGACCGGCACCGGCAGGATATACGTGTCCACGATAATCTGACCGGGTTGCCACAATGTGGTGGGGAAGGTGCCCAGGCCGGGATAAACATCGCGCTGGCTCAGAATGCGCTCGTCGGCGGTAAGCAGGTGCAGGAACACGGAATAGTTCTCTCGCATAGCTCCCTCCGCCTGCCAGCAGAGGGATACGGCCAGGTCTTCCCCGGGCGCGAGCTCCGTGCGACTCAGCTTGTAGCCGAGCAAGCGCATCTGCGGCTGCCCATCGAGTGTGACAAAACGGGCCTCTACCGGCTCCATATCCGCCGGCTTGGACGCCAGAACGGGGGGAGGCCGATAAGCCGGGGCGATCACAGCCTGCGGGAAGCTCGCCGCCGTGATGGCCATGAAAATCCCCATGAAGGCCAACAAAGCCGGGCGCATCCGCCCGGGTGGCCAAGCGGTCAAGCCCAACGCGATCAACAAATTGATAGCCGTCAGGCCGGGAAAGAGGAGGCGGCCCTGGCTAGCCGGCGTAGTCAATGTCCAACGCAGAAAAGAAAGAAATAAAATAGCGAGCCATAACAGGATCAAGCCCAACTGCCAAAGCTTGTCTCCATGCGACGCCTTTTCTCTGCACAGCCTCCAGAGATAAAGCGGCAACCCTAACAGGCCGATCGCGGCCAAGAGGGTCAGAATGTCATAGAACCAAGTCGGCGCCGGGACGTTCATCGTACCAAAAAGCCCCCAAAAACTCATCATAAAGCCGCGCCACTCGCCCACCAACTGGCGCAACGTAGGTTGGGGGTAACGTCGCCCTACTACAGCGACAAAGGCCGATAAACCAGTGGGGTCGCGATAGAGCCGCCAATTGCGAACGAACCACCAGCCATCGAGCAGCAGCAAAGGCAAGCCGATCCCTATCCAGCCGCTCAAGAGCTCGCGGGCGACGATTCCGCCGTGGGCGCGCCGTCGCCAGGCCACGAGCGCAACAGCGATAGCCGCTACGGGGAACATGGCCAACCCGCTGAGCTTGCTCAAGGAGGCCAACGCCAACACCGTGCCCAACAAGGCCCATTGCCAAGGGCGCGGAGAAGCTCGCACATAGCGAACCATAAGCCACATCCCCAGGGCACAGAGCATATTGACCAGGGCATCGTTATTCACCGAGGAGGTGATAAAGAGGAACATGGCGTTGAACGTCGTCAGGGCGGCGGCGCCCAAGGCCACGGCCGGCTGCTCGGGCTCCACCTCGCGGGCCAACAAATAGCCGGCCCATACCGTCACGGCGCCCATCAAGACCGACATCCAGCGCACCAGATGCACGGCCAGAACCGCCCCCTGATAAGGGAAACGCTCTCGCTCGGTGTGCACGACCATATTGGCGTTGCCATCCGGCTTGATCACGCCCGTGTCGGCATGCGGGTTCAACCAGCGCACCTCGTGCAGGTCGCCGGTGTCGATATGCTTGGTCAGCAAGGCTCCCAGCGCATAGTAGAGAGGGGGCTGCCCTCCCTCCTGGCGCCATGGGCGCTCAGCATCGCCCCCCTGATCGGTAAGCACGGGCAAGCCTCGATGCAGTCCTCCGTTATCGGCCAAATACTTGACGAAGGGATAGTGCCAAACCTCGTCCGAGGCCTCAAAGATTGGGGTCGTTACGCTGTAGAGGCCCGCCAATACCAGATAGAGAAGGAGCAAGAGGACCAGGGCAAAAGTGGGAGAGCGCAAGGGAAAGAGCCGTCGATCGGCAACTGCCGCTCTTTGTCCTCTAGCCATGAACGACCTCGTTCAAGAGCTGCAAGGTGCGTTGAGCGATGTTCACCCAATCGAATTGCTTGCTCAGCGCCCGCGCCCCTTCGCCGAGCCGCCGACGCAGCTCGGGGTCGCCGGCCAATCGGCGCACCGCCTCGGCCAGAGCGGCGGGGTTGGCGGGCGGCACAAGCCACACGTTCTCCCCATGCCTCACTTCGGGCAAAAGGGCGGGGTCGGGCCCGCCGTCGGGGTACGTGCTGATGATGGGCATGCCGTGCACCAAAGCGGCGATCAAGCTGCCGCGTCGGAACGAGAGGCCATCGCGATAGGGCAACACACAAATATCGGCAAGCGCGAAACAAGCCGAGACCTCTTCGTCCGCCAGGTGGCCCGTCCACACCACACGGTCCGCGAGGTGCAGCGTGTCTATAGCCCTGCGCACATGCTGAAGGTAGACGCGGTTCGTGGGATCGCTGGCGCCGGCCGCGCCGCCGATCATCAGCAACCAAGCATCGAGGCCACCATCCACCAGTCGGCGCAAGGCATACACCAGATCCTCCCCGCCCTTGCTGGCGTTGAGAAAGCCAAAGTAACACAGCACCAGGGCTTCCTCCGGGAGGTTCCAGCGCATCCGCCACACCGTGCGATCGTAGCGACGCGGCAAGGTAGCGCTGATGTTACTGCCGATAGGAATCATCTCGAAGCGCCGAATGCCGTGTTGGCCGACGAGTCGCTGGCGATCCTGCGCATTGGTAACAATGACCGCACGGGCACCCTGGGCTAGGGCTAGGACGGCTCGATCGCGCAAGCGCCCGGCCTTGGGGAAAAGATAGGGCGGGCGCAGATCATGAAAGGTGACCACCATAGGCACCTCGCGCACCAAATGAGGCAACAGGTTGATGGCCGGATGCAGGCCGTAGGCGGCGGATTGATACTGGATATTCACGACATCCAAGCGAAAGCGAG
>JACIWY010000337.1 GCA_014360745.1 Chloroflexota bacterium | reverse complement strand
GTTCAAGATAACATCGTCACTGCCGCCGGTAGTTTTGTTTTTGATCTGTGTCGTGATTTCCTCCGCTGTCCCGTATACCACCAATTCGGGCGTAGACCAGGTTTTCTTCATCTTCCCTCCGCCGCAACCCTAATCAAGAGCGAATTCCTATCGTTAATCATAATAGCACAATATAGAGGAAAAGTCAAGGAGATAAGGCAACTTTTCTCGATGTAATAAATTATATACCCTTGGTACATCTAACTCGCCAAGCGACTTCACCAAGGCCCTCACACCGCAAGCTCCATGCGCCGCAACCATAAGGCCAACGGAACCGCCAAAAACATATGTGAAACAGCCAAGTCCGCCTCTTCCATAGGATGGGCGATGAAACGACGGTAAGTCGCCCTCCATTCCGGGAGATGTACATATTCCGCAATCGGCCCTGGGTCGTCGCCCAGGATGATCTGTTCGAGCAACGGCTCTCCATGGGTCAACAGGCCACGGCGAAACCCGGGTGACAGGTTGGCCTTCCCCAGGCGCCACTGCACCTTGGGCGGCAGGACGCCCGCCATCGCGCGGCGCAATATCATGCGCGTCCAGCCTTGGGCCAGCTTTTGTTCAGCGGGGATGGCCACACAGAATTCCACCAACCTACGATCGAAGAAGGGGTAGCGCGGCTCGATGGCAAAGGCCGCCGCGGCGCGATCAACCATTTGCAAAAGGATCTGATACAGCCCGCTGTTCAAACCTTGGATATGCGCTTCCCTAGCCGTGCGCGCTGGCGGAGAAGCCAAGGCCCGATACCGTTCCTCGATCCCTATACGTCGGGCAAAGTCGGGGCGGATCAAAGAGCCGTCGCCATAGCAGGTCGTGGGCCGCCCGCGCATTTTGCGCCAGATGTGCACTGCCCACTCCGGCGCCAATGGCCTGAAACCGTACTGCCAGACCATCTCCTTCGTCGAAATCCGGCGCCGCTCGGCAAAGGCCCGAGCCTCTAAATACAGTTTGCGCCACCTACCCCTTCTCGCCAATTCGCTAAAAGTTTCGAGGCCGTGCGAGATCACGCCATCTCCGTCGGTCCCGTCCAAGAGAATTCGTACCCTTCGCCGCTGCGCCGCCTCGAACAAGGCCCAATGCATATAGAAGTTGGGGCCGATCAAGCCCTCCTCTTCATGCCAAAGGACCCGATCTATGTCGGCCAAGGGGCCTATTTCATCGGCGTGAACGTAATGGGCATCCACGCCACCCATAGCCACCACCGCATGCATATAAGGGCGTTCATCACAGGGCTTGCGCTCATTCTCCGGCAATCCCGGGAAGATCGCCGAAAACGTGGGGAGCGGACCGCTCCCCTCGGCGGCCAGCAGATCTCGCGCCATACAAGTAATCGACGACGAATCCAGCCCGCCGCTTAACATGGAACCCACCGGAAAGGCGCCGCGCAGCCGACAGCGCACCGCTTCTTCAAAGAGGGAGAGGAACGCCTGAGCATACTCCTCGTCCGACGAGAGCTTGAGCTCTCGCGTCGGATCCAAAGCCCAATACCGCTCGATCTGCAACGCTTGCGGGCCATCAACGTGCAAAATGAGGGCATGTGCGGGCGGCAGGCAATGGATATCTTGGTACAAGGTGATGCTCCGGTCCTCGAACAAGGCGACGAGATAGTCCGCAATACGCACCTCGTTCAGCCTCCGAGGCACCCCTGCAAGGCCGAAAAGCCCTTTGATCTCGGAGGCAAAGGCAAAGAGCGATCCCGGCCGGTAATAGTAATAAAAGGGCTTGATGCCAAAAAGGTCACGGGCGCAAAAGAGGGTGCGCTTGCGTGCGTCCCAAAGCGCAAAAGCCCAATCGCCCAGCAATTTATCCAGGCAGCGCGTGCCCCACCTGGCATATGCGGCCAGGATAAAGGCGCTATCCGCCATTTCGGCAGCCTGGGCGCTCGTAAGGCCAAGGGCCAAAACCAGCTCCGCTCGATTGTCCAAGCGCGCATCGGCGGTGATGACCAACTCACCAGAGGAATGCTCCAGGGGCAATTGCTCAAACAAGGACTCTTCGGTGGTATGAAGCATACAATGCCCAAACCCGACCGATCCCTTGGCCCAAAAGCCGACACCATGAGGCCCCCTATGCTTCAAAGCCTCTCCCATAGGCTCAAGAACACCGTCATTCACCGGCCGACCATCAAGGTAAAGCAGGCCGAATACGCCGCTCATGACAATCGTTCCCTTTCAGTCAGCGGAGTATAAGACAACAAAAGCGATTCGGGTCCTCCAACGACGACTTGGCCGGCACATTCGACCCAGGCATGAGCCTCGATCAAGGCGCCCTCCTTTTTCCTGACCCCAAAGCGAACCGAGGGGATGTACCCGCGTCGACACAAGAGCGCCTCCACGGCAAGCGCCTGGGTCAAGCATGTAGCCCTGGGCACATACCTCCTGGCCACACTCACAGCCCAGGCAATATCTTTTACCGAATCCATCGCCGCCCCCCTAGCCGTCCGATGCGCAGCCCGAACGAGCCGGCGCAACACATTGAACGGCAACAGCCACAACCCCAAACGGATGGCCAGCAATAAGGCAGTCGACTCGATCAGCAACCTCCGCTTTCCGGGAGACAAATGAAAGAATTTGAGGAATTTACGGCTCATCCGTTATCTTTACCAACCCTGAGGAGGCCATATCTTTCACCAACGCCAAAAGCTCGCGTTGGCAACGCTCGGCATCAACGTCATATTCGGCAAGCAACGCTTCTCGAATCTCGGCAATGCGTATAGGGGCTTGAACAAGTTTCCAGATCACACTACCCATCTGGTTCAGCCCGTAATAAATGCCGGATTTGAGGTTGAGAATGACGGTGCCATCCTCAAGATCAGAGGCGACCAGATCGTCTGATACCGTTACCCATGCAGAATCTGCGATCAAGCTAACCTCCTTTATTAGTGGGAAAGAGCCAGAACGCAGCGCTTCCAAGCCCTTTTCCCATTGCATTCTATTCTATGGCTCTATTATGTCATAGCGAAATCAACACCAGGTTACAAAAAGGTTTCAATTTCATTACAGCCCACAGATTCGCCCTCCTCCCCGATCACTTGGCAAAAGCCCGCCACATAGCCTGGCGATACTTGACAGCCTCCCCCCGGCTATTATACTTGCGCGGGTGATGCTTTGCGGCTATGCGATATCACAGCACATTAGGACAGGAGGCAAGACACCATGGCTTACATGATCACCGAGGAATGCATCATGTGCGGATCCTGCGAGGCCGAGTGCCCCAACGAGGCCATCTCGGAGGGCGATGATACCTACGTCATCGACCCAACCAAGTGCACCGAATGTGTAGGCTTTTTTGACACACAGCAGTGTTATGAGGTTTGCCCGGTAGAGGCCCCGGCGCCCGATCCCAACCACAAAGAAACTCGTGAGCAGCTCATCGCCAAATTCAAAAGCCTGCATCCCGGCAAAGAGCCCAAACTCTAAAAGCCGGCCACCGAGACCTCTTCAGCCGACATTAAACGCCCCAGGAGACATTTCCCGGGGCGTTCTTTTCGCACGGCGCGTCGTCCTCGCTGCGGACAACAAAACACAGGCCGGAGGGAGCCCACTAAGCAACCCTGGTCCTACTCAGGCCATCCACCACATCGGCTTGGACCGCCTTTTATTTGGCCAGGAACTTACGCCTCTTCGGTGGTCGCGCCGGCCTCTCCCTTGAGGTGACGCTGCAACCATGCGTCCAGATCAGAGCGACGGAACCGCCAGGTCCGCCCGATTTTGATGGCCGGAATTTTGCCATCCTGAGCCCACGAGTAGATCGTAGACTCCTTGAGCTGCAGGTACTGCGCAACCTGCTTGACATTGAGCAACATATCCTGTTCCATTTCTTTCCCCCCAAAGAAAAATTGCGATGTCACCTTTGTCGAACACCCGCAAAGCCATGCAAGCAACACAAGCCCTCACCCACAACACACAATAGACTGCCCCTCCAGCCCATAACACCTTTGGATGGCGGCCAGTATACCCCCATAGCTCCTGTGTATTTTCAACAGAGGTGACATCCTGTATCCCACTATCATTATAGGGGATAATGCTCAAGAAGTCAATAGAATCGGCATAAACCACTCGAACTTGGGGAATTAAGGGAACGTGTCTCATAGGTAGAGGGTTAATCTAGGTGCTGCAATAAAAACAAGTATATTTGAACACTTACAGCGTACATTTTTAGGCTGAACATAACTCGAAACAGTCCTCTGCACTACGCTGCGCCCCACCTTATATCAACCATCGAGGTGTAGGAAAAAGCTCAGCGCATGGGCCGGCATACCAGAATCAATGTGCCTTGGGGGCCACAATATAGGTGGCAATATGACGGAGGATAGAGGTGATATCATAGCTACGCCAATCGTCGTTCATGGCGCCTGCGGTAAATATGGCACAACCGATGACATACCCATCCTGCTGCAACTGCTCGTCGTACCAGTCAAGCTGCCGCAAAT
Source organism: Chloroflexota bacterium (assembly GCA_014360745.1). Taxonomy (GTDB): domain Bacteria; phylum Chloroflexota; class Anaerolineae; order UBA1429; family UBA1429; genus JACIWY01. The sequence continues at coordinate 53 of JACIWY010000337.1, read as the reverse complement.
AGGCCTTGATACCGTCCTCAGCCAAACCCTGCTCTACCCAATAAGCGCGAAAT
>JACIWY010000336.1 GCA_014360745.1 Chloroflexota bacterium | reverse complement strand
CGGCAGCGATGCGCTCGGCATAGATACCACGGTACTCCTCAGGAAGCAACCGGCCAATCTGCACAGCCACGACATCGGCCAATTCCTGCAGATCGTCGGTGGAAAGTTTACCCTTGGGCACCAGGAGGCGGAACGGTTTGCCGATGATCACTTGACAGCGCGGACGACGCAATTTGAGCCATTGGCGTAACTTTTCCACGCCCCAAAAGGCGACAGGCACGATGACGGCGTCGGTGCGCGTCGCCAGGTAGGCCACGCCCGGTTTAGCGCGCTGCAAACGGCCCGTCTTGCTGCGCGTTCCCTCCGGCGCGATGGCCAACACACCGCCGTTTTCCAACACTTCGAAACAGGCGCGAAGCGCCTTGCGATCCACCTCTCCGCGTTGAACAAAGATCGAGCCGGCCAGCCGCAAAAAGAGGTTGATCAAAAAGTTGTGCTGCCACTTGTCTGCCGCCAAGGTCACGATCTGACGGGACACGGCCGGTGCGACGGCGGCAGGATCCAAGATATGCAAGTGGTTGACCGCAACGATGACTGCGCCGTGTGGCGGAAAATTCTCTTGCCCCTGAATCTCGTAACGATACAAGACATGCATGAGCCGCCCGATAATCCAGCGCATCACGGCATAGACGACGGGACTCGTCTTGTAACTAGGCCGTAACCTCCCTCTGGTTGAGCTGGTTGCTGTCATATTGAGCCACCCTCACGACATCCAAAACCGGTCGCGGCACACCCACGCCGGTCCCCTCCGAAGACGGCTTTCATTGTACCACACTCCGCTCTCAAGACAAGGTCAAAGACCCAAGCCCATCATTGACAGAGAGAGGCCACGGGTTATAATCAAACTCGCTTTTACCGCGAACACAAAGGGTTGGAGGTTAACGATGGTCAAAGCGGCGGTCATGCCCGCGCCGGATGTGCCGATTCAGGTTCGCGAGTTTCCCATCCCCGCGTTGGAGGAAGGCGCCATCCTATTGCGCACCATCTATAGCGAGGTATGCGGCACCGATGTCCACCTGCACCATGGCAGGCTCGCAGGTGTTCCCTTCCCCTTGATCCCCGGGCATGTGAACGTCGGTGAGATCGTCGACCTCAAGGGAAAGCCGGTGGACCTGAACGGCACCCCCCTCCGCAAGGGCCAAGTGGTGACTTTTCTAGACGTCCATGAAACTTGTGGGCATTGCTGGTTTTGCACCGTGGCCAAGGCGTCCACGCGTTGTCCTCATCGCCGGGTGTATGGCATCACCTATTCAGCCACGGAAGGGCTTTTGGGCGGTTGGGCGGAGATGATCTATCTCAAACCCGGTGTCAAGGTGTTGCCCTTGCCCGATGAAGTGCCCCCCGAGCGGTTCATCGGCGCGGGCTGCGGCTTGCCCACGGCAGTGCACGCCATCGAACGGGCCGAGATCTCTTTGGGAGATACTGTGGTGGTGCAGGGCAGCGGCCCTGTGGGGCTCACCGCGGCTATCTTGGCCCAGTTGAGCGGCGCCACCGAGGTCATTGTCATCGGCGGGCCAACCGTTAGATTGGAGGAGGCTCGACGCATCGGCGCAGATCAGGTGATCAACATCGAAGAAGTATCCCCAGAGGGCCGCGTGGAGAGGGTTTTAGAGGCCACTGCGGGGCGCGGCGCCGATGTGACCATCGAAGCCAGCGGCAATCCCAAGGCGGTGAACGAGGGTTTTCGCATGACCCGCGATGCCGGCCGTTACGTCATCGTCGGGCAGTATACCGATGTGGGCGACATCCGCATGAACCCCCACCTTGATATCAACAAGAAACATCTCGATGTGCGGGGGAGTTGGGGCAGCGACTTCTCTCATTTTTGGCGCGGGCTTCGCGTATTGGCCAAACACGGCGAGCGGTTCCGTTGGGAACACTTTATCAGCCGCCGATACAGCCTCCAGGAAGCTAATGAGGCCATCGACGATGTAGAGCACTATCGCACCGTCAAGGCGCTCATCGATCCAAACCTATGCTCAAGGGAAAAACACGGATAACGATCTTTTGATAGAAATTATCGCTTGGAGAGGGCTGCGATGGAGAACGAACTCGTCATCTATGTTAGCGCATCCAGCGAGATGGATGCCGAGTGCGAGCTGCTTGGCCGGCTTTTGGCCAACATCACCAAATCGACGCGCTGGGTAATCAAGCGCACCCCTGGCATCCATGAACACGCCAATCCGGACTTGGTAACCCTGAAAAGGAGCCAATTTTATCTGATCCTGATGGGCTCGGACATCACGGCGCCCATCGGTGTCGAGTTGATGGCGGCCCAAGAGGCGGGCATCCCCATCTTGGCCTATCGCAATATCAGCGGAACGGCAACCCCCGCTGCAGCCTTTTTCGTGCATAATGCCGGCGTCACCTGGACGCGATACGAGAGCCCGGCGGAGTTCATCCACGAGCTGGAGCGAGAGCTGATCACCAGGCTGGTAGAGGGCACCCCTGGGTACGGCCTGAACCTCTCCGACATCGAAGACCTGTCCCTGCGCCTGGAACGCTTGAAACAGGGCGAGCAGGACAAAGAAGTGTCTGAGGACAAACGTCGCGGTGCTGGCCGCGGGGGCGTGATCCTGCCTTCGGAATGAAAGGGAAAAAGGGGCGATCCTCCGCCTAAATGGGCGGAATTCGCCCCTTCTCGCTAACGCAAGTAATTATTCTTACATCTTTTTGTAACCCCCTGTTAACCTTCTTCTGCTACACTAGTATCAAGACCATCAACTTGATAGCCCAAGTCCATAACGATCGATAAATTAAGGCCTTGGGGTTCAAGCTCGCCGGATTGCCTACACTCTACTTTGACGCCACAGGCCGGCTTTATTCTCAGTGTTGGGGGCTTGGTCATGATCGTCGTTCAAACACCCTTGCGTATAAGCTTCTTGGGGGGCGGAACCGACTTTCGCGACTTTTACAAGCATGAGGAAGGCTGCGTTCTAAGCTCGGCCATAGACAAATATGTTTATGTGATCATCAAGAAACGCTTCGACGAAAAGATACGGCTCGGCTACACCCGAACCGAGCTCGTAGATAACATTGACGAGCTGCAACACGAGCTCATACGTGAAGCCCTGCGCATCGTAGGGGTGGAGCGCCAAGTAGAGATCACCACGATGGGCGACATACCCGCTCAAGGATCGGGGTTGGGCTCCTCGAGCACTGTGACGGTAGGCTGTCTGAACGCGCTATATACCTATACGGGTCATCTTGTGGATGCGGAAACCCTGGCGCGTCAGGCGTGCGAGATTGAGATAGACACCTTGGGCAAGCCGATAGGCAAGCAAGACCAATATATCGCCGCTTTTGGCGGTTTGCGCTTCATCCGCTTCAAATCGGACAACACGGTGCAGGTTGAAAGCGTTGGAATCGGCGAGGACATACGTTGTCTGCTCGATGAGCGCTTGCTCCTTTTTTACACCGGCATCACCCGCCAAGCGGATAGCATTCTTACCGAGCAAGTTGCGCAGATATCCAACCGCATGAGCATGTTGCGCGAACTCAAGACCCTGGCAATAGAAGCCCGCTCGCTTTTAGAACAAGGCGATATCGATGCCTTGGGCATTCTCATGGACCAAGGTTGGAGCCTCAAAAAACAATTGGCCAGCAAGATCTCAAATGGAGATATCGATGCCATGTACGCAGACGCACGTCGTGCGGGTGCCTTGGGCGGCAAGATCACAGGCGCCGGGGGCGGAGGGTTCCTATTGCTCTACTGTCCCCCGACATACCGGGATAGGGTGCGTTATGCGCTGAGAGGATTGCGCGAGCTGCCCTTCCGCCTGGAGCGGGATGGCTCCAAAACGATCCTCAACGCCAAAAAAGATTAAGAAAGGTCGGAATGATGACTCGGCAAAGCTACCTTATCGATTATCTTGAAATGTATGGCCGCGCCGTGATCGATACCATACAGCAACTTTCCTGGGCAAACGTCGCCGGAATCGTACACATCCTACACCAGGCCCGCCTTCGCGGAGCCTATGTGTTCGTCTGTGGTAACGGGGGAAGCGCGGCGACGGCCTCGCACCTGGTGAACGATCTAAACAAAGGCGCCAACGTGCCATACGTCCCTCGTTTTCGCGCCATCGGGCTCGGCGACAACACGCCCCTGCTGACGGCGTGGAGCAACGATGAGAGCTATGCGGATATATTTGTGGAGCCGCTGCGCAACTTGGCCAGGCCCGAAGATGTCCTGGTGGGTATCAGTTGCAGTGGCAATTCGGAAAATGTCCTCCGGGCGATGCGCTTCGCCCGTGAACTGGGCATGTTGACCATCGGGCTGACGGGCAGCCCGGAGGGCAAGCTGGCAAATTTGGCCCAGATAGTCGTTACGGTCCCTGGGCCCTGCATAGAGCACGTAGAAGACGTTCACATGTGCCTGGCTCACGCCATCGTCAGCGCCTTGCGCGACCTTGCCCAACAAGAGATGCGCGAGGCCGAGGCGGCGAATGTGGCCATCTAATTTGTCCAAGAACAATTTTAATAATAAAGGACTGACAAATGGATAGGAACATTGAACGGCAAATAA
>JACIWY010000335.1 GCA_014360745.1 Chloroflexota bacterium | reverse complement strand
CAGGCGTGGCTGCACGGGGAACAAGTTGTCGGCAGGGCGCCGTTCCCCTTCGCGGCGCACCCATATCTCCAGCCAGGCAAAGTTGGGCACCGCCGCGGCCAGATGCACCGAGGCCGCCGTGCACACCGGCCCCAGCGGGTTATGGGGCATCAGGTCGATATAGTGGGCTTCGGCCCAGCCGGCCACTTTTTTGGCCTCCGTGAGGCCGCCCACGTTGCAGACATCCACCCGTGCAAAGTTGGTGATACCGCGCTCGATATAGGGCAAGAATTGCCACTTGCTGGCGAACTCTTCGCCGATGGCAAAGGGCACGTCGGTCATGCGACGCAACGCCTCGTAGGCTTCCGGGCACTCGTCGCGGATCGGCTCCTCCAGAAAGTCGAGCGTGCCTTTGGGCATGCGTTGGCAGAAGGAGGCCGCCTCGGCCACGCTCAAGCGGTGATGGTATTCTACGCCCAGCACAGGCCCCAAGCCCACCTCTTGGCGCAGCCGGGTCATCCATTCGGCGGTGAGGGGGATCGACTCGCGGGGCTCGAACAACGCCGGATCCTCCTGCGCGTTGGGCTGCGCCATCGAAAGGCGCAAAACCTTCCAGCCCTGCTCGATCAGGTGCGTGGCGTTGTCGCGCAGCTCTTCATAGCTGGCGCCGCCGGTGGTGACGAAACAGGGCACATAGTCGCGGTGCTTCCCCCCCAAGAGCTGGTACACCGGCACGCCCAGAGCCTTGCCGGCGATGTCGTGCAAGGCGATGTCGATAGCCGAGATGGCCGAGGTGAGCACCCGCCCGCCCTCAAAGTACTGGCTGCGATACATCTCTTGCCAAAGTGCCCCTATGCGCATGGGATCGCGTCCGATGAGCCATTCGCGATAGTGTTCCACAGCGCCCTTGACGGCCAGCTCGCGAGTGGTCATCCCGCCCTCGCCCAATCCGTAGAGCCCCTCGTCGGTTTCAACCTTGACCACCAAAAAGTGGCGGTGACCGGTCCAAACGGGATAGGTTTTGATGTCGGTGATCTTCATGCTTTCTCCCTCACGCGATGACAGGTTCACAAAATCGTTTCTGGAAACGACCGCGCGCATTATACCGAAATGAGGGGCGCCTTGGCCAGTGAACGTTCGTCATCCGGCCGGCCCTTTGAGGACATGCCGGACGTCTGCTATACTACCTTCATAGTCCCCATGCCTGGAGGACATCGCAAAGAACGAGAAGATTATTGGGACGCAGATTTTCACAGTTTGCGTTCTATGGTCACTCTTTTCGAGGTAGTCACCATGTCTTTGGACATCGCCCCTCTCTTTGAGCCCTTGCCGATCAAGCATCGCCTGCTGCGCAACCGCATCGTTATGCCGCCCATGGTCGTCAATCGCGGCGTCATCACGCCCGAGGGCATCGCTTGGTACGAGCGTCGGGCACGGGGCGGCGTCGGCATGGTCATCGTCGAGGCGACGCGGGTCACCCGCTTTGGCCGAGAGCTGACCGTGGAAAACCTGCGCCCCCTCGTCGTGGCCATTCACGAAGCCGGCTCCCTGGCCGCCATCCAGCTTTTCGCCGCCACGCCCGAGGGTGCGCGCGAGCCGGCGGAGCTGTCCATGCGGGCGATCGACGACCTCGTGGACGCCTTTCGGCGCGCGGCCGAGATCTGCGCCGAGGCTGGCTTTGACGGCATCGAGCCTCATGGCGCTCACGGCTATCTGCTCAATCGCTTTTTTTCACCGCTGCAGAACCAACGCACCGACGAATATGGCGGCTCGTTAGAAAATCGGGCCCGCCTGGCTCTGCGCATCGTCCAGGCCATCAACCCCATCTGTGGTCCCGACATGTTTTTGCTCTACCGTCACACTCCCGTCGGGCAGGGCTACGGCTTACAGGATAGCATCCGCCTGGCCGCGGCGTTGGTCAACGCGGGGGTGGACATCCTGGATATTTCCCCGGCCAGCGCCGTGGCCCCGGCCGACTTGGCCGAGCCTTTTACCCGCCTCAGCGTGCCGGTGATGGCCGTCAACGAGATGGATCGGCTCGATCGCGCGCTGGAAGCCCTTCGCGAAAGGCGCGCCAATCTAATAGCCGTTGGCCGTGGTCTCATTGCCGACCCGGATTGGCCGCTCAAGGTGCGCTATGGGCGCTTCGAAGATATTCTGCCCTGCGTACATTGCGACGATTGCCATGCGGATTTGCGCCAGGGCCGCTTGGTGCGTTGCAGCCAATGGAAGGAGGAGCCATAGTCGGCGCCGATTCGGGAGGTTGTTATGGCCGACATGATATGGAGGCGGCATCCTCTGGCCCTCGCCGCCGAGAACATCGCTGCCAAAATAGGCAATCCGCCCGCAGGCTGCGCGTTGGTGGTTTGTTCGCTCTCCAAAGCGTTCATAGCCGAGGCCGTAATCTGCCGTTTGCGCCGACGCATGGAGGCCCACCTCCTGCGCCTCGATGAGCGCGTAGCCTTTGCCATCCCAGGCCTGGCACGCTATCTCCATGATCTGGCCGCCGATCATTGGGGCCTTGTCCTCCTTCTCTCTCCTCGCCATGCCGAACTCCTCGTTCAAACCGTCGGCCGCCCCGACCGCGGCCTATACATCAACGGCCCGCATCTATTCTGCGATTGGCTCGTTCGCCCGCAGAGCTTGTTGCGCACCTACGCCGTCGACATGGCCGAACTGGGCCGTTTCCGGGCCGAGCTGCTGCGTCGCTTGGAGGGGGCGGCTCTGCTGCACGTCACCACCACCGCTGGCACCGACCTTTATCTACGCCCAAGGCGTTGGGTGTGCGGGCACAATGACGGAGAGATTTTCACCGCCCCCATCGAGCCCGAAACACGGGGCGTGGCGGTGATCGATGGGTGCGCCTACGATGGGCCGCCCCTTGAGCCCTTTGCGCTTTGCATTCGCCGTGGCCGCGTGGCCAACCTCGATAGCCTCGACAACTCGCACCAACAGGCCATGCTGCGCCACGACCTTGGCCGCGACGAGAATATGCCCGTCGTCGCCGAGTTCGGCCTTGGCATCAACCCGGGCGCCCGCCCCGATGCAGACCTGATGGAGGCCGAACAATCTCGTGGCACCTGCCATATAGGCTTTGGCCACAACCTCCCCTTTGGCGGCGCCAATCGCGCCACTTATCACTTAGATTTGGTCATGCGCTGCCCTACAATAGAGGCCGACGGGGCGATCATCTGTTGCGAAGGCGTCTATTCACCATGAAAATGCAGCAGCCCCTCTTTGAGATTTTTGCTCGGCAGGCAGCCGCGATTAACGCACGTGCCACCCAGCGTGCGCATTTCGGTCATCGCGGCGGTCTCGCCCAACTCTACGGTACGGATAGCGGCAGCAAAAGCGGTGGAGCCAGAGCCTAAAATGACGATATCGAAAGCGTTGTCCATAGTGGTACTCCTTGGCAAAATTACCGAGAATGCAATAGGTAGCTAACGGCCTGCGCTTCACCTGCGCCGCGAAGCGCAGCGGAGCGGCGTCAGGTGAAGCGCTTGTTAGGCGCATTAAAGTTATGCAAGATTCTGCCCACTCTTGTATGCTTGTTGCTGGCAAACTGCTTCTACTTCATTACCAGCGGCAAATATAACCGCCAGTACTGAGTGATAGTAACTCCCACGCTTACGCGTCGGGGGGTATCAAGTGGCGGTGTTGTCCCATAAGTTTGAATAATGCCCGGGCAGGCTGTACAACTCAAATCAAAACCGCACGGGCCAGTGTTGTAATATACCCAACTTGGCCCACTGGCCTTAACTTGTGAGAATGTGACGATCGTCCCGGAGATAACAGGCACACCACCGAAATCGAACGTCGCTGTAACGTTAGTTGAAGCAGGCAAGCTGACTGTGACCATTTGTGTGCCAATAATTGGGCCATCATAAGTGCCACTTCGCGCGGTCATCGAAATGGTATATGTTCCAGCAACGTCTGTCCAATAGGTGAGCTGTACTGTGCCAAGATTCGTGCCGGAGTAATTCTCCACATAGAAACCCCGTTGAATTCCATCGCCGCTAGTGCCAACAACAGGGCAAGAAATGATCGTTTGATTTGATGGTGAAGCGAGAACAGGGGTATTATCGCCAACACCCAGGCTGCTTGGTAGTCCGACGCTTGCTACCACTTGGAAAGTCATAGCAAGGAGGAAGAATAGAGCTGCTGCAGAAGAAACGAGTGCGGTTATCCTTTGTGTTTTCATCGCTTGAATCCTCCTTGCGCTGTTTGCGCCCAACGGCCTGCGCTTCACCTGCGCCGCGAAGCGCAGCGGAGCGGCGTCAGGTGCAAGCGCGTGTTGGGCGCACAGCATTAGCAAGAGGCAAACCATTTCCTATCTTCCGATATTAATCGCGGATTCGATACCCTTGCCGGATAGTAACAAGAGATATATAGCTAAAGCCATTGTCCACAACAGGAAGCTGTAAGCCATGGTCCGTTCCTGTGTGCCAATCAAAACCGCAGCTCCTGCTGCGGAAGATGCAGCCGTTGCAAATCGCAGGATCGCCAGGAGGACATAGGCCGCCGGAATGGCGATAGATAGAATGCGCATC
>JACIWY010000334.1 GCA_014360745.1 Chloroflexota bacterium | reverse complement strand
TAATGTCGCCGTGATGGCCAACGTGGATGACTCTGCCACCGGCGGTTCCAGCATTGTCTCTGCAGAGTATAGCCTCGATAGTGGCAGCACCTGGGCCCCGATGGCGGCCCAGGATGGCGCCTTCGACGAGGTCACCGAGGATGTGCTGGCCAGCTTCACTGCGCCCGGCACGGCCGGCATTTATGAGCTATGCGTGCGCGGCACGGACGCTGCGGGCAACGTCGGCGAGCCGCAGTGTATCACGTTCGTCGTCTACGATCCCGCGGGCGGCTTTGTCACCGGTGGAGGGTGGATCGATTCGCCAGCGGGGGCCTATATGCCCAATCCCGCAGCGCCATTTACGCCCACCGGCAAAGCCACCTTTGGCTTTGTCTCCAAGTACCAAAAGGGCGCGAGTGTGCCCAGCGGCAATACCCAGTTCCAGTTCAAAGCTGCGGGTCTGAACTTCCACAGCACGAGCTACGAGTGGCTGGTGGTCACCGGCAGCAACTATGCCCGCTACAAGGGCGAAGGGACGATCAACGGGGCGGTTGCGCCGAACGGCGCGCCCTACAAGCTCATGCTCTGGGCTGGGGACGGCACGGGCCCGAACGGCGAGGACACGTTCCGCCTCAAGATCTGGTACGAGGAGGACGGCTCGGAGGTCGTGGTCTATGACAACGGCATGGACCAGGCCATCGGCGGCGGCGAGATCAAGGTGCACAAGGCCAAATAGCCGTTTCAAGTTGTGCTTGACCAGGTAGAAACTCGGCGAGGGGGTCGCGTCATTCACGCGATCCCCTCGCGTTGTGATGTGTCCGGGCTGCTATTGCCGAACCAGGGGTAGGTGTAGATGAAAGACATCAGCTCTCATCTCCGGTTCGGTTGCCTTGTGCGCTCACCTAGGAGCGTGTACTTTGCCCGCTTCTGGCTCGCAGCTTTGCGGACGAGGGCGTCCGCGCTTCCAGGCGTGAGAACGGGACATCCGCTCGCCGGCGCCCTGGCGATTCTCCTCGGCTTGTGTTATCATCGCCTGGCCAATTCACTGCGGAGGTTTCGTCATGCCCGTTATGCCACGTCCCAACATCCTTTTCCTTTTTACCGACCAACACGCGCTCGCCGCTGTGGGTTGTTACGGCGAGACGCCTTGTCGCACGCCCCACCTCGACCGCCTGGCCGCCGAAGGAGTGCGCTTCCAGACGGCCTATACCACCTGCCCGGTGTGCACGCCGGCCCGGGCCACGATCATGACTGGCCTTTACCCCCATGCCCATGGCATGTGTTGTAACGTCGAGGATCTGGGCTGCTCGGTGCACGAGATCGTCGATCGCCCACAGCTCCTGTCGCGCCGTTTGCAAGCCGCCGGCTATCGTTGCGGCTACACCGGCAAGTGGCATCTAGGCACCGATCGCGAGATCATGTACGGCGCACCCAACGTGCCTGCCCTGCCTCGCGATGTGGGCTTTGAGGGGCAACAATTCGCCGGCCACGGCAACGGCGGTTTTCATTATACTGAGTATCAACAGTATCTGGCCGCCCACGGTTGGCGACACAAGCTCAAGCCCAAGGACGATGGCAAACCCTATCACGCCTGGAACTATGGCGTGCTCGAAGGGCCGACCGAATCGACCGTGCCCTACTTTTTGGCGGAGCACACCATCGGCCTTATCGATCGCTTTCGCGCCCAGGGTGAGCCGTGGTTCATCTGGCACAATTTCTGGGGCCCGCACAACCCCTATTGGGTGCCTGAGGAATGGATCGACCTATATCGCGGGGTCGAGATCCCCGAGTGGCCCAGTTATCGCTACGAAGCGGCGCGGGTCAACCGGCCCTTCCAGGTCAAACGACACACCCACGCTGACGCCCTAACCTGGGCGGATTGGGCCGAGGCGATCCGCTACTATTACGCTTTTACCACGCTCATCGACGCTCAAATCGGGCGTATCCTGGCCCACCTGGACGAAACGGGCCAGCGTGAGAACACGGTCATCGTTTTTGCCGCCGACCATGGCGAGACCCTGGGCACCCACGGGGGGCTCACCGACAAGGGCTGGCATCACTTTGAAGAGATTCAACGCATCCCCTTTATCGTCTGGCTGCCGCCGCGGCTGCGCGGCGAGTTCGAGGCGGCGCCTCAGCCCGGCGCCGTGCTCCAGGAGTGGGCCTCGTTGGCCGATGTTTATCCCACCTTTCTCGATCTGGCCGGCGCCGAGTGGGATCCTGAGGCAGCCCATGGCCGCTCTTTGCTCCCGCTGTTGCGCGGGCAAGCTGTGGAATGGCCCGAGGAGACGGTGGTCGAATTCTTTGGTGTGAACTCGCTGGTGAGCACGATGGTCAGTATCCGCCGTGGGCGCTACAAATATGGCTGGAACGCCCCCAGCCAGGATGACTTGTACGATCTGGAGGCCGATCCTTACGAGCTGCGTAACCTGGCCGACGACCCGGCCCATGCCGCAACGCTGCGCGAGATGCGCGCAGCCTTGGGCGAATGGTTTGTGAAGACAGGGTTCCAAGGGCTGGGGTATTATCGTCGCTCGCGCTTGGGCGAGTTCCCGTATTAGGATAGGAAAGTTGCCAAGTTCTTTTGGGGCAGGGGTTGCCCCCCAGTTACAGCGGAAAGGGGAGCATAACATGAACGAAACCTTGCAGACGATATGGAAACGACGGAGCATACGCCGCTACAAGCCGGATCCCATCCCCGAGCGAGATCTAGCTCTGATCCTCGAAACGGCGCGGCGGGCGCCCACGGGGGCCAACCGCCAGAACTGGCGCATGATAGTGATCCGCGATCCCGAGTTGCGCCACAAAGTGGCTGAGGCCTGCAACCGGCAGATGTGGATGGCCGAGGCGCCGTTGATCCTCTGCCTGGTGACCTTGCCCAACGAGGGCCAAGTAAGCGGTGCCATCGTCCTGGATCACGCCATCCTGGCCGCCACCAGTTTGGGCTATGGGACCTGCTGGGTGGGCGCGGCCGACCGGGAAGCGCTCAAAAAGCTGCTGAGCGTCCCTCAAGATCATAGCATTCTCTGCTTGACGCCGGTGGGCGTGCCCGCCGAAGAGCCGCCGCCGCGGGGGCGCAAACCGCCGGCGGAACTTTTCCGCCTCGACGGCTTTGCTACCCCGCTGGAGTATGAGCTCTAATCAACCAGATAGCCCACCATGCGCCCCGATTGGGGCTCGAAAAGGCCCAACGGTCGCTCGCCAGGAAGAGGAGGCCCGAGCTGGTGCATGGAGACGATCAAAGGCAACACAGCGCGCAGCGGGTAGGCCATTGCCCCAAGGAGGGGCCGTGGACGTAGGGTTTCGCCGTCCAACGAGAGGCCCGGCTGCCAGTTGGTATCCGCCATGCGTAGAGGCAGGGCTTGGGTATTGCTGTAGAGGGGATCTACGGCCAAATAGACCACTTTGAGGGGCGCGCGCCGGTTGTAAATATCCTCCAAGACGGCGCGATTACAGCCGCCATTTTTGAAACAGGCGTTGTAGGCTGTGCCGGGGAGCAGCACAAACTCGGGCGGGGTCAGGTAGCCGATAGGGCGTGTGGAGCTATCAAAAACCGACAAATAGGGGCCCGCCGATTGGTCGGCGTCTTGCCACCAGACGCGAAGAGGGAAGGCGCCGCCATGGCTCAGGTCTTGGCTGAGCATCCCTTCGCCAGGGCTGAGCCGCACCGTCCCGGCGATGGGCTGCTCTTTGTTTTGCTCATATAATGCCTGGTCCTGGCTCCAGTAGCCGGTGTCGAGGTCGAAGGGCATGGGCTCATAGACAAAGAGAAGATAATTGGCCGCGGGAGGAATATGCAGGGTAAAGCGCGGGTGCCGGTCGGCGTAGCGGCTGCGCATTTGCGCCATGAGCTTTTCGAACCAGCCGACAAAGCCCGGGCCGATGTAGGAGGGATAGGAAAAGCTCTCCTCGCCCACGTAACGCACGCTCGGGCGCGAGGTTGGGCGGACGGTCCAGATCAAGGTCAAAACGCGGTGCACGGCGCGGATGGAAAAGGAACCGCCCCAATTGGCGGGGATGGGGATGCCGTCGGCCGGGATGTGCCGGGGCGGCACATCGATGACGTTACCGGTATTGTAGCGCGGGTCGGCATTCCCGTTGTGAGGCAGGGCCAAGGTGGGGCGAATATAGTTGTAATAGACCACCTGATCGGTGATGTCCACGCCATTGGCATAGACACGAAGAGAAGCGGCCGGCACCGAGGCGCTCATGCGGTCGCCGGATGGCTTGTGGCCCAAAAGTGGGGCATCGGTGACCCATCCGCCCTCGGTGGGGCTCCAGCGAAAGCGCGGGTAGGCGCGCACCTGAAGGCGCAAGGCATCGCCCGATTGAGAAGTGGCTTCCAAGATGGCCAGCCCGCCCGGGTTGCCATAACAGATGATATGACCGGCCAGGACGCTGTCGGGCACCTGGCCGGCCATATCGAAGACGCTCAGGGCGCGAGGCTCGGCCCAGGGAGGGTTTTGGGCTAGCGAAGGCCCGGCGAGGCTATACAAAAGGGTAGTGAAGCTCAAGAATACCAGAATGGCCACTCTGCTCAAAGAGCGACGG
>JACIWY010000333.1 GCA_014360745.1 Chloroflexota bacterium | reverse complement strand
TGATCACCAGGCTGATCAGATGGGTGGCGAGCTGAAAGAGATAGTTGCGAAAAGGCCCTAGGCGCAACGGCGCGGGAAAGGGCACTGTCATGCGCAACCAATAAGCGAGGTAAAAGGCCATCGCCGCCATCAACACATCGACGATGCCGGTCAAGATGCGCAGGAAGGTTCGTGTCCTCTTAGACATGTTCGCCCATCCAAAGCATCACGCCGAGGCCACGCGCTTGCGCCCCGCCGGGCGCAGCCGATCACACAGCAAAGCGTAGCGGCGAAGCAGCCCCACGCCTAGGTCGATCCCCCAGTTGACCAGGAAACACGTTTGCGCCCGATAGTGTTTATCATAAAAGATCTTCATCGCGTCGTAAAAAGCCGCGATCGCCTGGCGGCTGGCCTTGCGGCTGGCCGCCCCCTTGATGTGCAACACGGTCACCGCTGGGTTATACACGACGCGCCATCCGCGAGCCTTGCAACGATAACACAGGTCGAGATCTTCGCCGTACATGAAAAACGCCTCGTCCAAAAGCCCGGCCTGCTCCAACGCTTCGGCGCGTATAAGCATAAAGGCGCCGACCACCGCATCGACGTCTGCCTGTTGATCCGGATCCAAAAAAGTCATGTTATAACGGGCAAAACGAGGGCTATGGGGAAAGAGCTTGGCCAGCCCGGAGAAATGATAAAACGACACCGCCGGCGTAGGGAAACCGCGCCGGCAGGCTCGATCCAGGCTGCCATCCCGGCGCACAAGCTTGGGGCCCACCACGCCGATATCCGGGTGAGCGTCCATAAAGGCGATCAGGGTGGTAAGCGCCGAGGGAGGCAACACCGTGTCCGGATTGAGCAAAAGGGCGTAACGCGGCAGATCGGCCAGGGATTTCCCCTGCCCAAAGCCGGCCGCCCGCAGCCCAATGTTGTTAGCCCAGGCGTAGCCGCCATTTCGCTCACAGGCAATGGTCCGCACCCAGGGGTATGCCTCGCGCACCATATCGACGCTGCCATCGCAGGAGCCATTGTCCACCAAGATCACCTTACACGCGATCGGCTCGCTGCTAGCGCGCACCGAGCGCAAGCAATCGTCGAGCACCTCGCGCGTGTTATAATTGACGATCACGATGGCCAGATCGAGCATACGCTTCTATCTCGCTTTCCGGTGGGACGAAAAGATGGCCTGCTTGTTGAACGGACGCCTCCCCTCGCGGGTTCCGGCCTATCAGAACTGCCGCTTGGCCCACGGCTGAGTCGGGGCATAGCGCCTGCGCCATAGAACTCCCGACGGATAGCCGAGCATCTTGGCTATATCGCCGGTCCACCGTTGCACAGGCACCCAGGCCAACACCTGGAGCGCGATATGTGGCGCAAGCTGAGGCAAGATAGGCGCCAGGCGCCGCACCGGTCGGCGCATCATGGCCGCCATGCCCAGCGCGAGGGCCAGCAACCAGGCTGGATGGTGTAGAACACTCAACGCCAACAATAATGGCACGGCCCCCAGATACGTCGCGTAGCGCACCAGATGACGATAGCGCCAGAAATCGGCCTTGCCATCGCCCCGGGCGTAGCGATAATACTGTTTGAAAAAAGCGCGCAGCGTGGGGCGTGGCCGAAAGTAGGCCACCGCCTTG
Organism: Chloroflexota bacterium; assembly: GCA_014360745.1. Lineage (GTDB taxonomy): Bacteria > Chloroflexota > Anaerolineae > UBA1429 > UBA1429 > JACIWY01. The sequence goes on along the minus strand of JACIWY010000333.1, from coordinate 2,941 downwards.
GGCGCAAAACAAAAGACAAAGCCGGCGTCGCGCAGGCTGAAATCGTAAAGCAGATCCTCACAATAATCCAACCACTCCGGATAGCCCCCGACTGCCTCCCAAGCATGTCGCCGAAAGGCTACCGAGCGCGAAGAGGGCCAAAACTTGGCGGGATCGATCTCACCCAAACGCGGCAGGGTCACCGCCGCCAAGGCCAGCTCGAACCAAGACCAGGTCTCCGGCAAAAAGAAACCGCTGACCACATCCACATCTCGCCCCTCTTCAAAAGGGCGAACGAGCTCTTCGAGCCACGTTTTGCTCAAACGCACACCGGCGTCGGTGGACACGATGATGGACCCCTGGGCGGCGCCGATGGCCGCGTTGCGCCCTTGTGAGATATTACATCCCGGTCGCGAGAGCACGCACAGCGGCAAGGCCCCGGAGGCGGCAAAACGGGTCAGTCGCTCCAAGGTGCCGTCCGTCGAGCCCCCATCGACGATAACCACCTCATCAGGGGGACGAGTCTGCTCGGCCAAGGAGCGCAGCAACGTTTCTATCGTCCCTGCCTCGTTCAACACCGTGGCTATGACGGATACCCGCTGCCTCATCCTCCCTCCTGAGCAGCCCTCATTATATTCACTGCTTCCAAGCAGGCCAATTCCCCGGTATTTATTCAGGGCAAAAACCCCGCAATCCATAGCGATTGCAGGGCAATTTAAAAGATTGGTACAATCAACCGCCGACAATCAGCAGCCAGATCCTTGCGCTTAGCGGCGCTTGACACCTCGGATGGCGGTGTTAAGCTTGTCTTGTCACCCTATCCCAGTCTAAAGCGAGGTTACCATGAGCCCAAGTACCAGCACTCAAGCTACCACCAAAGCGCCGACGTTCGCCGATCTCGGCGTGCGCACCTTTATCAACGGCTATGGCACTTATACCATCTTTAGCGGCTCGCGGGCCCTGCCGCAAGTGGTGGAGGCCATGGTCGAAGCCACCAACCATTACGTGCATATGGACGAGCTGATGGAAAAGGTCGGTGAGCGCTTGGCCGAATTGACCGGCGCCGAATGGGGTTATATACCCGACGGCTGCGCCGCCGGGTTAGCCCAAGTCGCTGCGGCTTGCATCGCCGGCGCCGATCCGGAAAAGATGACCCGCCTGCCCGACACGACCGGCCTCAAAAACGAGATCATCATGCAAAAGAGCCATCGCAACGGCTACGACTGGGCCATGCGCATGACGGGAGCGCGGATGGTCGAGGTAGAGACGGTGGCCGATTTGCGCGCCGCCTTTAGCGAGCGCACGGCTCTGGTGGCCATCACCGGCGACCTAGAAGAGCGCAGCACCATCCCCATCCAGACGATGATCGACATGGCCCGAGAGCGCGGCGTCCCCACGCTGGTGGATGCCGCCGCTCAACGCCCCAACGTGCCGAACCGCTACCTGCAAATGGGCGCCGACGTGGTGCTCTACAGCGGCGGCAAATGCCTGCGCGGCCCCCAAGCCTCCGGCTTGGTGCTGGGGCGTAAGGATATCCTCAAGGCTGCCTTTCTCAATGGTGCGCCCCACCATGCCATCGGCCGCCCGATGAAGGCCGGCAAAGAGGAAATCATGGGGCTGCTGGCCGCCGTAGAAGCTTGGATCAAAGGCCGCGATCACGAGGCCGAATGGAAGATGTGGGAAGGCTACCTGGACGAGATTCGCCAAGCTGTAGAAAGCCTGCCGACCGTGCAGACGCGTATCGTCCAGCCCGGCCTGGCCAACAACACCCCCATGCTGGCTATCGCTTGGGACCCGGCCACCCTGCACGTCACGCCAGCGCAGGTGCACCGCGAGCTGATGGAGGGCACCCCCGCTATCGTCATCCACCTCACACAGGACGGTTTGCGCGTCAACCCCTATATGTTGGAGAAGGGAGAAGCAGCCATCATCGCCCGCCGCCTGCGTGAGCTGCTCACCGATCGCGAACCCGCCCCCGCCGCCCCTGTCGAGGGGGAGCCGGCACAGGTGGCCGGCTCCTGGTTGGTGCACATCCAATACGTGCTCGGGGCAAGCACCCACTCGATGGAGCTCAAGCAAGAGCAACGGCAGCTCTCGGGCATCTACCGTTCTCAATTTAACGAGGTGCCCATCGAGGGCCAGGTGCGCGGTGATCAAATCGAGTTCCACGTAACCCTGGGTTACCAGATCAACCGCGTGCGTTACGCCTTTTCCGGCACAGCCCGGGATGGCGCGATGCAAGGCGAGGTTTCGTTGGGCGAGTTCGGCAAGGCGAGTTGGCGCGCCGAGCGCGTATCCTGACGTTTATTCGCCGTCAGATGCCGGGCACTTGAGCGCTACCTCAGCACCGGTGCCTGGCGCCTCATCAAGGGAGGATCCCTATGCACATTTATGAGCTGGACACACCAGCCTTGGTCATCGATCTGGACGTGCTGGAGCGCAACATCCGACAGATGGCCGATCACTGCGCCGCGCTGGGCATACCCCTGCGGGTGCACACCAAAACGCACAAAATCCCCGAAATTGCCAAAATGCAATTGGCGGCGGGCTCACAGGGCATCGTCTGCCAAAAGCTCGGCGAGGCGGAGGTGATGGCCGCGGCGGGTATAAACGATATCTTGATCCCCTTTAATATCGTCGGCAAGATCAAAACCCGCCGGCTCGCGGCGCTGACGCGCATGGCCAAAATGACCGTGGCCGTCGATTCGCTGGTCACCGCCCAGGGCATCTCGGAGCAGGCGCTAGAAGACGGCTGCACCGTCAACGTGCTGATCGAGCTGGACACCGGCGGCAAACGCTGCGGCGTACAATCGCCCCAGGCGGCGCTGGAGCTGGCCCAAGCCGTAGATCGTTTGCCGGGGTTGGCCTTGCAGGGCGTCATGACCTATCCCAGCCGCCCGGAGGCCAAACCCTTCTTGGACGAGACGGTGGCCCTGTTCCAACGGGCGGGGTTGCCCTTAAA
>JACIWY010000332.1 GCA_014360745.1 Chloroflexota bacterium | reverse complement strand
GAGTTGCCGGCGCCGGAGGAGGTGCTGGCGCCGGCACGGGGCGATCTGGAGGGAATGGGTTCCAGAATTCGTATCGGCATGGGCGGTGGTGCGGTGGAGCGCCTCGATAAGGGAGAATGGATGGTCGCGCTACGTCTGCCACAGGGGGAATATGGAGTAGCGTTAGAGCGGCAGATGACGGGGGGAGGGGTTTGCTGGTATTTGCTCAGCGAACAAGGGCTTTACCGCTCGTGCAACGAGGGAGAAAAGTGGGAGCAGGCGAGGGGGCCGGTGTTCCGGCCGCGGACGTTAGCCGACCGCTTTACGGCGCTAGCCGTGGCAGAGGGTGAGTTCTTTTTGGGTGACGCGGCAGGAGGGATAACGCAGGTCGAGTTGGGCAATATCGAATGGCACCTCGTGTCTCAAGAGTGACCGGTTTTTAGCCCACCCCGAGGGCGCGCATGCGGATGTCGCTGATGGCCCGCTGAAAAGGAGGCACGCCACGGGCGACGACGACGCGGTATGTGGCCGACCAGTCGGAGTATAGGGTTTGCCCCTGTTTTTGGGTGGTCAGGGTCAAGCCAACCCGAACTTCCTCGGTGTATCGATCGATGCGGATGGCCTCGATGATGCGGATCTCCAGTCCGGTCACAGGCGCATAGCCTTGGCGCCATATTTCAAAGGGATGAGCCGTTTGATAACGAGGGTGTAGTAGGGCATAGGCATCCCTGAAACGCCCTTCCTGGATAGCCTGGAGATAGCCGCGGACAAGGGCGATCGCTTCGTCGCTGCCAGGCAAGACGGTGGGGCCGACCTCGCTCTCGGAGGTTAAGGCAACGGTGGCCTGAAGTTCCACCGATGTGCCCAAGTTCTCTACGATTTCAGGCGTGCTTGACGTTTGAGGTTGTGGGCTACCGGTGGCGCAAGGCTCTATGGTGACATCTGTCACCTCTAGCGATGCTTCGATCAGAGCGCGCACCGGCAGCTCGGCCAAAACGGCGCCATCTTGCGCGATCTCGACGGTGTTACGATCCCAAGCATAGTGCCAGGCCATGTGCACGACGGCGCGGCTGCCGCCGGGGATGGGTACCGCCACGCGATCGATCGGGGGCGCGGAAACTGAATCAGGGAGGGCATAAGTATGGTGGATAAACGCTTTGATGCCCTCTTCCTGGGGTGCCGGTTCGGGCAAGGCGCCGGGCAGCTCTATGTGCAAGAAGGAAGAGACCTCTACCGAGGCTTCGATCTCTTGCGTCGCGGAATTCGTCGAAGCACAGTTTTCTATTGTACGAACAAGCTCTTCGCCGGCGATAATCTCCACATGAGCGCCGATGGGCTCTTTTAGTCGCAGGACGGGAGACGGGGGCGTAGGTTCGGCAGGTGTGGCAGAGGAAGAGGGTATAGGGGGCAAGGCGCGCGAGACGGCGGGTTTGGGCCGTGCGCAGCTGATCATGACGAGGCAGAGGGCCAGTAGGATGAGCAGGAGGATGGGGCACCAGGCGCGAAAAGGCTCGATCATCGCTCGCCTCCCGTTATTACCGATGAAGCGTGTAGCGGCAGAGATTATAGCACGCTTCCGAGATAGAGGCCAGAGACTCAGGGGTACCGCCCGTACTGCTCCACGAGTTGGACGACGCGAGCGACCCGTCTTAGCAGGCCGTCGGGCGGCACTTGATCGGCGACGCCGAGCACCATGCGCCTATCCTCGACCATAACCTGCAACACATGGCGTACATGGCGTTCGAATTCCTCTTCGGAGACCAGGGAGGTGAAATAGACGCCGGGCAACCCACCCCAGAGAATAGGACCTGGCCCGGCTAGGGCACGCAACTCCTCGATGGCTACGTCGCCGACGGGAGCCGGTGTCACCGCCTCGATAACGTCAAAGCCAGTCTCGGCGACGGGGCGGAGCAAGCCGCGCAAGGTGCCATCCATATGGATAAAGGCCGGCTTGCCGGCTTGATGAAGGCGCGTTACCCATTTCCGTTCCCAAGGCTGCACGAACCTCTCGTAGAAGCGCCGACCAACGACCTCGGAGGAGAGGTTTTCGGGGATCATGAAACAATCGGCGGGAACGTTCAGCGCGGCTTCGGCGGCGCGATCGAAAGCTGTGCTCAAGACGTCGAGCGTTTCTTCAAATTCGGCGGGCTCTTCCACCCAAAGGTCGACGAGGGTACGGATGCCGGCCAAGACGGCCGTGAGTTCCATAAAAGGGCTGCGCGGCAGGTAGCAAAGCACAAGGCCCAGGTCATCCACCCAAAAACGACGACGCTCGGCCTCTTGGGGGGCGGGGAGAAAAGAGGTATGTTCCCACCAATAGCGCAGCGGGGTTAGGTCTTGGCGGCTGCGGATCATGTGCTGTACCGGAGCCCAGGCGGCAGAGCGGGGAAGAAAGCGCCATTCGGCGACGAGTTCTCCTACAGGGGTGAGGACACGTTGGCGGCGGATGCCTTCGGCTTCGGTCTCCTCGACCTGAACGGTATCGTCATAATGTGGCTCGAAGGCAAAATAGCCTTGCAAATAAAACCCCACCCCTAACTCGCGATGGAAGCGGTAATAGTCGGGGGTGCGTTGCCAGTCGGGCGGCACATCGCCGCGCTGCTCCATGGCCGAGGCCCAGTAGGCCAGATCGCCGAACCAGGGGACGCGATCTGGGCGTTCGCCGGCGAAAAGACTCAAGATCCGCTGCCGATCGTTCATCCATTCCCTCCCGCTCTGGTAAAAGCCACCAGCGCACCGAGTTGTTCGGGTGAGCCGGGGCGATGGACGTCAAGCCCCTCACGCAAAGCGCGCAGGATGACGCCGCTGACTCCCGGAATTTGTTTGCGGATAGTAGCGTCGTCCAGGCCCTCGTCGATCAGGCGCAGAATGGCCTCGCGGTTGGCGGCAATCTCGGCGTTGCGGGTAGAAAGGCGGTCTGGATTGACATAAAGAGAGAATTCGCGTTTGAGCAGGGCTCTGACGAGGGCACGCTCATCACAGGGAGCACGGCCGAAGCGTAAAGCATAGATGCCGAGGGCCTCCGGGGCATGCCCGTCCGAAGCGATCATGACCCATGTCCCCAGTCGTTCGGCGAGGGACACGGCACGGCCATGAGCATAATTAAGGATATTGCTGCTCATAACTTCGATGCCGTCCACAGGCTCATGCTCGAGGAAGGCGGGCACCTGGTCGCCATAGCGATAAGGGTGGGCCAGGACGACGGCCAGGCCCAGTTCGTGAGCACGGTGCACAAGGCGTTCGCCAGGGACCCCACGTTGCAAGGCGTCTTCACGCTCATGCTCGACGGCGCTGCGCAAGCCGTATAATAAATAGTCGTCGCCCTCGGCAGAGGTAATCTCTATCCCCTGAAAGATAAGGAGCTGGGGAAATTCGCGACGCAAGGCCGCGATTTCGGTGTCGGGAAAGACCAGATTATGTTCGGTGAGCGCGACACCGCCAAGCCCAGCCTCGATGGCGGCGGCCAGCATCTGTTCGGGCGTAGCCCGGCCGCAGGATGAATAACGCGATGTGTGGACATGTAGGTCGATCAGCACCGGACAATCTCCCTCAGAGCGCTCGCAAGTCAGGATATCCAAGTAAACCGGCCATCCTGCAATGCTACAAAAAAGCGGGGCGGATTATAGCAGGCTATCGGCCTGGGGGCAATCGAAGCGCGGATCATCGGCTTGACGGGGCCTGATCTGAGGGCTATTCTGCATCAAGATAGCAATTGGGTTGGGAGGAGGTAGGATGGTGACCGTTACATGGACTCAAGAGGCGCTGGCAAAGATGATCGATCACACTCTGATCCGCGCCGACGTGACCCAACGGGATTTGGGGGTGCATTGCGAAGAGGCTCTGCGTTATGGCTTTGCTGCGGTGGCGGTGAGCCCCTCGGCGGTGCGCTATTGTGCCGAGCAATTGGCAGGATCGATGGTAGGAATCTCGGCGCTGGTGGCATTTCCGTTAGGACAGGCGACAATGAGCGCCAAGATCTTCGAAGCTCAAGAAGCCCTGGAGAATGGGGCTACAGAGATCGAGTTTGTGGTCAATATAGGCGCTGTCAAAGACGGCAACATGTGTTATGCGGCCAGCGAGATTCGCAGCGTGGTACAGGCTTGTGGCGATCGTCCGTGTAAAGTGATCTTGGAGACAGGATACTTGACGGATATAGAGAAGAAAGCATTACTCGAGATGAGCCTCGACGCAGGAGCGACGTTTGTTAGGACGGCCACCGGCTTGGGCCCCAAGGGGGCGACGATGCCGGATGTGCTTTTGTTGCGTTCCTTGTCTCAGGGCAGGATCAACATCGAGGCCGCGGGAGGCATCCGCACGCTGGACGAGGTGCTGGGCTATTTGGATGCTGGCTGCGAACGCATAGGCACCGATCATGCCGTCTCGATCATGAGAGAGGCGGCGGAGGCACTGACGACGTGAGCGGGAAGGTGCTGGTGGCCAGCGTGGGCGGGATCAACATAGATCTCGCCGTGCGCACGCCGCGGGTGCCGAAACGCGGGGAGAACCTAGCTGCTCACGATTTGGTCATCGGTCTGGGTGGCAAGGGGGGCAACTCGGCGGTGGCCTTGGACCGTATGGGA
>JACIWY010000331.1 GCA_014360745.1 Chloroflexota bacterium | reverse complement strand
AGATCTCGATCTTGATAGCGCGCATAAAGGCGTCATAGTAGGCGCGGTTGAGCTGGTCAAAGGCGCGGATGTTCTCTGGCTCGCGGTTGAATGCCTGGGTCACACGGATGCCGCTGACTGACTCATTCAGATAGGCGTTAATATTCGAGTTGGCGCGGCGCACGTTGCGCCAACTAGCCTCCATCGCCGGGCGCAAGCGGGTAACTACCCAGAGCATGCCGGGAATGACGGCAAAGGCCAGCAGCGCCAGCCGCCAATTCAGCCAGAACATGACCGCGACGATGCCGACGATGCTCACCGATTGGCTGACGATGGTCACCAGGCCGCCGTTGATGAGGTTGTTGATCGCTTCCACGTCGTTGGTGACGCGGGCCATGATTCGCCCCACGGGCCGCCCGTCATAAAAGCGCAACGACAGCCATTGCAAGTGGTCAAAGAGCTGTTGGCGCATATCAAAGAGGATGTGCTGGCCGGTATAATTCAGGATGTGTATCCGTACATAGTCTCCGGCCGCGCCGGCAAGTTGGAAGAGAAGCCAGAACGCCGCCATGCGGTTGACCACGCCCAGATTGCCGGCAACGATCCCTTCATCGATGGCCGTGCGCAGCAGATAGGGCTCCATCAGCCGTAGCACGCTGCCGACGATCATGGCCACGATGACGATGACCATCTCGCGGCGGTAGGGCCGGGTGTAGGCCAACATGCGCCGCAAGTATTCATAATTGAAGGGTTTTTGCTCCGCTTCTTCTAGTTCTTCATAGTTATCATCAGCCATGATGATTTCCCCCCCTTTAATAACGATCTTGAGATACCCACCGCCTGACGCGCTGCCTCTACCCTTCGTCGAGGTTAGGAGGTCAGGCGGGCTGGGCGCTGGGGCGTGCGGCGACCTGCGGCGCTTCGGTTTCATGGAACTCTTGGGGGCGAAGTTGCAGGTCATAGATGGTGCGGTATTCGCCGCCCAAAGCGAGCAATTCCTCATGGGTGCCCTCTTCCACCACACGGCCTTCTTTGAGCACCACTACCTTGTCGGCGTTCTTGACCGTGGACAGACGCTGGGCGATGACGATGCTGGTGCGCTCGCGCATCAGGCGTTGGAGTGCCATCTGTAGAGCGTATTCGGTTTCGGCGTCAACGCTGGAGGTGGCCTCATCCAAGATCAGAATGCGGGGATCGTACAAGATGGCGCGGGCGATGGCCACGCGTTGTTTCTCTCCGCCCGAGAGCCCTATTCCCCGCTCGCCCACGCGGGTTTGATATCCCTTGGGTAGCTTGCTGATAAATTCGTGAGCCTGCGCGGCGCGGGCGGCCTCTTCCACTTCTTTATCGGTGGCATCGGGCCGGCCGAAGGCGATGTTGTTGCGCACCGTGTCGGAGAAGAGAAAGGTCTCTTGTGGGACGATGCCGATCTGCCGTCGCAGGCTGCGCAGCGTTACATTGCGGATGTCGATGCCGTCGATGGTGATGCGCCCTTGTTGTGGGTCATAGAAGCGGGGGATTAGGTTGATCAGCGACGATTTGCCCGATCCGGTGCGCCCCAGCACGGCCACAACTTGGCCAGGCAAAATCTCTAGATTTAGCCCGCGCAACACCGGCGTGCCGTCACCATCCTCGAAGGCAAAGTGAACGTCCTCAAAGCGGATATGCCCGCGAATGGGGGGCATGTCGATAGCGCCGGGTTGTTCGCGGATCTCTTGCTGGGAATCGAGGATGGCGAACACCCGTGGCCCTGCGGCGATGGCCTTGCGCGCCAGTGAGATGAGAAAGCCGAGGAAACGCACCGGCCAGATCAGGCCCCATAGGTACCAGTTAAAGGCAAAAAAGTTACCTAAACTCATTTGACCGTCCATAGCTTGGCGACCGCCGTACCAGTAGAGCAGCAAGAAGCAAAAACCGGTGATAAAATGCAATGCGGGAAAGGTGCGCGCCTCGACGCCGGCCCGCGACAGATTGGCCAAGAGGGTGTCGCTGTTGCGCAGGCGGAACTTGGCGATCTCGTGCTCCTCACGGGCGAACGATTTGACCACACGCACCCCGCTGACGTTCTCTTGCAGCGTGGTGGTAAGCTTGCCCATCTCGTCACGGATCTTTTCCCACAAAGGGCCCACGATGCCGCTGAAGCGGAAGGCAAAGAACATCAACACCGGAATGGGCGCCATGACCACCAGCGCAACGCGCCACTCGGTGAACAGCAACATGGTGGCGGTGCCGAGGAACATGAGCGTCGAGTGGATCATCTCGGCGATGCCAAAGCCGAAAAAATCCATGATCGAATAGACGTCGCTGGTCAGCCGCGACATCTGATCGCCGGTGGCGTGCATGGTATAGTAGGAGAAGGAGAGGCGCTGCAAGCGTACGAATAGGTCATAGCGCAATTGGCGGATCGTCTCCTGGCCGATGCGCTCTTGGGCATAGCCTTGGGCATAATGGATCGCGGCGCGGGTCAAGGATACCAGGACCAACAGCGCGATGTAACGCCACACGGCCGGCATGTCGTGGGCGGCGATACCGCGATCGATGACCAGGCCAAAGACGCGCGGCTGGGCCAGGTTGGCAAAAATGCCGCCGACCATGGCCACAAAGAGCAGGACGACCAGGCCGGGATAGGGTTTCACATAGGCGACAAGGCGCCATAACGTTTTCATAACGGGTTATCCTCTCTCTACTTGGGCAGTTTAGCTCGGTACGCACTCTGGGCTACAAGGACGGACCGGGGAAAGGAATAGACAGGCGTCGAGGTTGACGAGCGTTATCGCTCTCATCGTACGTCGGGATACGACCTGCTATGTCGGCGACAACATGTCAGTATACCAACGATGTTCGGCCTGGCCAAAAAGGCGCTGTACATGGTATAGTATGGCATAGAATGATGACAGGGGATGGCGTATTTCGCTAATCTCGCGATACCGAGCTACTACAGAATGCGGGGCAAGAGGAATATAACAGGTTGTAGCCCCATAGCGCGAAGCGCAGTGCGCTGGTTGCTAGCATGCCATAGTGTTTGTTGTAAAAATGAAGCAAGCTTTGGGTATATGCTGCCCGAGCCAGCGGGTTCTTGGCCAAGCTTTGTCCGCCGAGGTGTACGACTTCGACCTTTGGATAGTAGATGACATGCCAACCGGCCTGACGAACGCGAAGACACCAATCATTATCCTCGAAGTACATGAAAAAGCCTTCGTCAAGTGGCCCAATCTGCGAGAGAGCCTCACGACGAATCAGAAGACATGCTCCTGAGACCCAGTCTACCCGCTGAACCTGATCGGTGCTCCAATCATGGAGGTAACGTTTCAGGAGCAACGCCTTGATGCCACGGTTTATAAGGTATACCAGCGAAGGGTCGTGGCCGAATCCGTAGGGTTGGGGCTTGCCGTTCGGTCGGACCAGGCGGGGGCCGACGATCCCTACATCCGGATGTTCTTCCATAAAACGCACGAGTTCGCGTAAAGAGCCCGATTTGGCCACTGTGTCGCTATTTAAGAGCAAGACGTATTGTGGGGCGTTCCTCTCGCCCAGTGCGCCGATGCCTTGGTTGTTTGCACGGGCAAAACCGACGTTAGTATGGTTCTGTAACAACCGTATTTGAGGGAAATCGTGCGCTATCAGGTCGAGGGTACCATCGGTGGAACCATTGTCAACGACGATGATCTCTGCTTCTATACCATCAAGTCCGCTCGGAATGGAGCGGAGGCAATCTGCAAGCAATTCGGCCGTGTTCCAAGAAACGATGATGATGCCGAGGTTAGCTACAGTGTCCATGCGTTCTCCTATTGGCAGTACGTAACCAATCGCGCCTTGAAGCCCAGCAATTCCAGAGTGTGCCAAACGCAGATTGCCCTAACAAGGAGAGAAGCCATATGCCCGCTGCGCCTGGGATCATGGGCTGGCCGAAGAAGGCGTTGGCAAGAAGACGACGGCCGGTCAGCAGATCGCCCACCAAACTTTCGAGCAGGCCGTGCTGGAAGCGCGAGTACTGTTGTACTGCATGAGGCAGGGTTTGAAACTGTGGCATTACCTCTATCTTGCGGCGCACCTCCAGTGCACCTTGCCACATTCTCTTGCGTTGATTTGAGGTCATCTCCCTGTGAATGCGGTAACAGGCAACCGGACCGGGGACGTAAAGAAAACGTGCCTCACAGGCAATACGCAACCATAAATCCCAATCCTCAAAACAGGTCAGGCTTTCATCGAACCATGTCTGCTCGTGAAAACAACTTCGTCGAAAAAGAGGCGCGTGGATGGTAATCCAATTCCTTCGGACGAGGTGTGCCAAAATATCGCCACTGGGCTGGAGATGGGGTGCTGCGGCTTTGGCGTCGATGCAATTGCCCTCTGCGTCGCACAGACGCACATCTGAGTAGACGACATCAAATCCCGGGTTTTGCTCCAGGGCGGTGACCTGCGTTTCTAACTTGCAAGGGAGGTAAAAGTCATCGGCGTCCAGGAAACAGATATATTCCCCTGTCGCTTTTTGGATGCCAAGATTCCGGGCAGCGGAACGTTCGCGATTGTCTTGGTAATAATAGCGGAGCCGTGAGTCACAAAACAGCCGGACGACGTCGGGAGTATA
>JACIWY010000330.1 GCA_014360745.1 Chloroflexota bacterium | reverse complement strand
ACACGAAGCGGTGATGGGGCGTGGCCAGATCGACATCGTCGGGCCGGCGGCGCAGGGCAGGCAGCGTTTCGGCCATGACGTCGTCTATCTGCGCGATGTTGAGGTTTAAAGGAATCGCCCCATAGAGCCGCAGCCAGAAAGACATCAGCGCCCCGAGCTCAGCACTTGACGCCCCTTCACGAGGTGACCAAAATATTTACCATACTCTGTTGTTTAACCTTGCGCCCACCACCCTTTTCTGAGGAGACGATACGGTGACCGACATCAAAGAACAAAAGGCCCGGTGGGAGGAAACGGTTCTCGGTCCTGTACTACGTCGCTATCCCGAACGCGGACGCTTTGTGACCTCCTGGGGCGAGGAGGTCCGCCGTCTCTATACGCCTGAGGATATCGACCTCGACTACAATCGCGACTTGGGCTTCCCCGGGCAATATCCCTATACCCGCGGTGTCCAGCCCACCATGTATCGCGGACGATTGTGGACCATGCGCCAGTACGCCGGCTATGCCACCGCTGCCGAGTCGAACCGTCGCTACAAGTATTTGCTGGAACAAGGGCAAACCGGACTTTCGGTGGCCTTTGATCTACCCACCCAGATCGGTTACGACGCCGATCATCCCCTGGCTGAAGGGGAAGTGGGCAAGGTGGGCGTCTCGATCTCCTCCATCGAGGATATGCGCATTCTATTCGAGGGCATTCCGCTGGATAAGGTCAGCACTTCGATGACCATCAACGCGCCGGCAGCGGTGCTGTTGGCCATGTACATCGTCGTGGCCGAGGAACAGGGCATAGCCCCCAAGGCGTTGCGCGGCACCATACAGAACGACATCCTCAAGGAATATATCGCTCGCAGCACGTATATTTTCCCGCCCAAGCCCTCTATGCGCCTGGTCACCGATTCGATCTCTTACTGCACGGCCGAGATGCCCCAATGGAACCCCATCAGCATCAGTGGTTACCATATGCGCGAGGCCGGCTGTAACGCGGTGCAAGAGGTGGCCTTTACCATGGCCAATGCCATCGCCTACGTCGAGGCTGCGCTGGCCACCGGCCAGGATATCGACGATTTCGCCGGGCGTCTCTCCTTCTTTTTCGCCGCGCACAACAACTTGTTAGAAGAAGTGGCCAAGTTCAGAGCCGCCCGACGCCTTTGGGCGCGGTTGGTCATGGAGCGTTTTCACGCCCAAAACCCGGATTCGGCGCGGCTGCGCTTTCACACCCAGACGGCGGGCGTCACCCTGACCGCCCAGCAGCCGGAGAACAACGTGGTGCGGGTGACTATCCAGGCACTGGCCGCCGTGTTGGGTGGCACCCAAAGTCTGCATACAAATTCTCAAGACGAAGCCCTCTGGCTGCCCACCGAGGAATCGGTGCAGACGGCCCTGCGCACCCAGCAGATCATCGCCCACGAAAGCGGGGTGATCAACACCATCGATCCGTTGGCCGGTAGCTATTATGTCGAATGGCTCACGGAGCGCATCGAGAGCGCGGCCCGCGAATACATCGAGCGCATCGATGCCCTGGGCGGGGCCATCGCTGCCATCGAGAGCGGCTATATTCAAAGGGCCATCCAAGAAAGCGCCTATGAGATCCAACGAGCCATCGATCGCGGCGAGCAAATCGTCGTCGGCTTAAACCGTTATCAGTCGGAAGTGCAGATAGAACTACCCCGCCTCGCCGTCGATCCGGCGGTGGAGCAGGAACAACGCGCCCGCCTCGCCGCTCTGCGCCGGCGCCGCGATGCCCAAGCCGTGGCCCGTGCCCTCCATCGCGTCCGCGAGGCCGCCCGAAGCGACGCCAACCTGATGCCTGTGCTCATCGATGCCGTGCGCGCCGAGACCACTTTGGGCGAGATCTGCGACGCTCTGCGCGATGTCTTTGGCGAATATCAGCAAATGACCACGATTTAGGAGTCCTATGGCCATCCTCATCGATCACATCGGCATTGCCGTGCGAGATATTCAGCAGGCCGCCCGCCTTTATACGGAGGGGCTAGGCCTTAGGCTCGATTATATCGAGGAGGTGCCCTCGCAGGGTGTGCGCGTCGGCTCGCTTGCGGTGGGCGAATCCACCATCGAGCTGTTGGAGCCACTCGGCGCCGAGGGCCCGATTGCCGACTTTTTGGAAAAAAGAGGCGAGGGGATCCATCACATCTGCTTGCTGGTAGACGACATCCGCGCTGCAATGGCCGCGCTCCAAGCCCAGGGCGCGCGCCTTTTGCAAGAAAAGCCGGCGCGCGGCGCGGGCGGTTCGTTGATCGCCTTTGTACACCCGCGAAGCGCCAACGGCGTGTTGTTAGAGCTTTGCCAGCGCAGCGAGCCCCCTTCGACAAAGGGAGCAGAGACATGAGCACCATCCGCGTTCTGATCGCCAAACCCGGATTGGACGGGCACGACCGTGGGGCCAAGGTCATCGCCCGGGCATTGCGCGACGCCGGCATGGAGGTTATCTACACCGGCCTGCGCCAGACGCCGGAGATGATCGCCGAAGCCGCTCTCCAGGAAGATGTGGACGTCGTCGGCTTGAGCATCCTTTCCGGCGCCCATATGACCCTTGTGCCACGAGTGCTTTCGTTATTGCGCGCCCAAGGAATGGAGGACGTAGCCGTCATCGTCGGTGGGATCATCCCTGAACAGGATGTGCCCGCCCTATTGGCTATGGGCGTGCGCGGGGTGTTCGGCCCTGGCACATCCACCGACGAGGTAGTGGCGTTTGTTCGCAAAATAGCCGGATCGGTCGAGAAACATGAATAGGACGATCAAGGCGGCTCTGGCCGGCGACCGCCGGGCCATGGCCCGCCTCATCAGTCGTCTGGAGGATGACCCTCGGGCGGCCCGCGATATTATCCCTCCAATCTATGCCCATAGCGGCCAAGCGCGCGTGATCGGCGTGACCGGCGCCCCTGGTTCCGGCAAAAGCTCGTTGGTGGCTCGCGTCGCTGCCGAGTATCGCCTTCGCGGTCGGACGGTGGGGATCGTCGCCGTAGATCCCACCAGCCCCTTTTCCGGCGGTGCCCTTTTGGGCGATCGTATCCGCACGCATGCCCTCAGCGGCGATCCCGGCATTTTTTTCCGCAGCATGGCCACGCGGGGCCACCTCGGTGGGTTGGCCCGCGCTACAGCCGACGTCGTTACCTTGCTCGACGCCTGCGGTTACGAACGTATCCTGGTCGAAACGACAGGCGCAGGCCAGAGTGAGGTGGATATCGCCAGCGAGGCTCACACTACGCTCGTCTTGCAGACGCCGGGCGCGGGCGATGATGTGCAGGCCCTCAAAGCCGGCATCCTGGAAATCGCCGATATCCTTGTCGTCAACAAAGCCGACCTAGACGGAGCCGACTATACCGTGGCTGTGCTCGAAGCCACGCTTTCCTTCCGCCAGCCACCTTCGCCCGCGGACGATAGCTGGCCGATCCCGATTCTGCGCACGGTCGCCCTCGACGGACGGGGAATAGCGGAACTGGTTGACGCCGTAGAACGACATGGGGCATACTTGGCACAAAGCGGACAAAGGGAGCGTCTGGAACAAAAACGCGCCGCTCACCGCCTCCGCGATATGTTGCAGCAAGAGTTGCTGGCCCGTTATGTGGGGCGGGTCGGCGATCAAAGGCTCGCCGAGATGGCTCGGCGGGTCGCTTTGCGTTGTACCGATCCCTACTCTGCGGTGTGCGCATTATTGCAATACGAAACCAAGGCGGGTTAATTCACCGTCAATACAATCATAGCGGCCTGGGGCCACAATATTCATAAGCGGCCCCGGCCTGGTTTTTGTTTCACCCATGGAGAACGAGTTCTAGAGAGGGGATAACATGCTTCACAATGGGGTCAAGATCTATGGCGAGTTAGCCCTTGTCGCCGGCAGCGCGAACCTGCCCCTGGCCGAATCGATCAGTCGCTCGCTGGGCATTCCCTTGCATCCTCGCAAGATCACCGTTTTCCCCAATGAGAACATCTTTATCCAGCTCGAGCAAAGTGTGCGCTCAATGGATGTTTTTATTATTCAACCCACTTGTTCACCAGTGAATTATAATATCATGGAGCTGCTCATCCTGATCGATACGGTGCGGCGCGCTTCGGCGGGGCGCATCACTGCCGTAATGCCTTTCTTCTCCTATGCCCGCAGCGATAAAAAGGACATGCCCCGCGTGCCGATCACCGCGCGCCTCATCGCCGACATGATCACCAACGCTGGCGCCGACCGCTTTATGTGCATCGATCTCCACGCCGGCCAGATTCAAGGCTTTTTTAGCATCCCCGGCGACGAACTATCGGTATTCCCTCTACTGTCCGAATATGTGCGCCGTAAGCAAATTCAAGACCTGGTCATCGTGGCCGCCGATTTGGGCTTTGCCAAAAAGGCGCGCAATTTCGCCGAAGAATTGCACGCGCCGGTGGCCTTTGTCGAGAAACGACGCCGAGGCACGGCCACCGAATGCCTGAGCGTCATTGGCGAGGTGCGGGGCATGAACATCGTTATCGTCGATGACGAGCTGGATACCGGCAGCACTATGGCCAACGCGGCGAGCATCCTCCGCGAGGAGGGCGCCAAGGATATCTATGCCTGCTTTGTGCA
>JACIWY010000033.1 GCA_014360745.1 Chloroflexota bacterium | reverse complement strand
CATTTTACCCCTCTATTGCTCGACTTTCCGCATATCAACCCCCCTTATTGCTATCGCTGCCCTTATGGTCGGGCGTATCCTGAATGCGGGGTAGCCTGTGCCTGGGAGTTGGAGCGGACCATTCAGCTTGAGGGCCCTTCGAGCATAGCTGCCTTTATCGCCGAGCCGGTCATCGGCACGTCGGCGGCAGGGGTGACGCCCCCGCCCGAATACTATGGGATCGTTCGCGATATCTGCAATCGCTACGACGTGCTTTTCATCTCCGACGAGGTCATCACCGGTTTTGGGCGCACGGGGGCCAACTTTGGCATCGACCACTGGGGCGTGGTGCCCGATATGATCGTCACCGGCAAGGGGGTCGGCGGTGGATATTCGCCCCTGGCGGCCGTCATCGTCAGCGAAACGATCTATGAGACTTTTGCCCGCGGAAGCGGCACGCATACGCAGGGTTACACCTACGCCGGTAACCCGCTGTCCGCTGCGGTGGGGTTGGCGGTGCTCGAATTTGTGGAAAAAAACGGCTTGGTGGCGCGCATCGCACGCTTGGAGAGCTATCTGCGAGAAAAGTTGGCAAGCCTGCGCGAGACGGGGATCGTCGGGGATGTGCGCGGGAAAGGCTTTTTGATGGGCGTCGAGTTTGTGCGGGATCTAGAGACCAAAGCTCCCTTCCCCTTGGATTATCGCTTGACGAGCAGGATCGTGGCCGCCGCTTTGAAGCGCCGATTGATGGTCATCGGCGGGATGCCCGGCATGGTGGATGGCGTCCTCGGCGACCATTTGCAGATCACGCCCGCTTTTATCATTACCGAGGAGCAGATCGACACGGCGGTGGGTATCCTCCACGAGTCGATCTGTCAGGTCAAGAAGGAATTGAGGGTGTGACGCAGCACATGGCATAATGATATTCGCCCTGTTCGCCAAACATCAACTTGTTGAGGGTATGCATGGACACATCCGCATCGACTCGGCGCATCGCGCTCATCGCCATCAGCCTGACCTCGTTGTTGACGCCGCTTATGGCCTCCTCGGTGAACGTGGCCTTGCCTCAGATCGGCCAAGAGTTCCACATGCCGGCGGTGTTGCTGAGCTGGGTGGCCACGGCGTACAGCCTGGCCTCGGCGGTGTTTCTGGTGCCGTTCGGCAAGGTGGCCGATATTCACGGGCGCAAGCGCATTTACATTGTGGGCGTGGCCTTTTACACGGCGGCCTCGGTACTCTGTGCGTTGGCGCCCTCCGGGCCGTCACTGGTGATCTGTCGTGTGTTGCAAGGGATAGGCGGTGCGATGATCTTTGGCACCGGCATCGCCATTCTCACCTCTGTCTATCCTCCGGGTCAGCGGGGGTACGTGTTGGGGATCAACACCGCCGTCGTCTATGCCGGGCTTTCGGTGGGGCCCTTCCTGGGCGGTTTATTGGTCGGGCAATGGGGATGGCGCAGTGTCTTTTGGGCCAACGTGCCGTTGGGGTTGGCGGCTCTGCTGTTCACCCTGTGGAAGGTGGAGGGCGAGTGGGCCGGCTCGCCGGGGGATTCGTTCGACCTGAGGGGCTCTTTGCTCTACGGCCTGGCCGTGATCGCCGTGATGTACGGCTTCTCCCAGCTGCCCGACCTGTTGGGCATAGGGTTGATCGCCGCGGGCTTGCTGATCGCCGGGGTCTTTGTGTGGCAAGAAGGACATGTCGAGCGGCCGGTGCTCGATCTGCGCCTTTTTCGCACCCACCGGGTATTTACCCTGTCAAGCCTGGCGGCGTTGGTGAATTATCTGGCCACTTCTTCCGTGACTTTTTTGCTCAGCCTTTATCTGCAATATATCAAAGGGATGAGCCCCCAGCAGGCGGGGGCAACGCTGATCACGCAGCCGTTGATCATGGCCACCTTCTCGCCGCTCAGTGGGCGCCTTTCAGACCGCATAGAGCCGCGCATAGTGGCCAGCGTCGGCATGGTGCTCACCGTCGTCGGCTTGCTCTTGTTAACCGCGTTGGGCCGGGAGACCAGCTTGGGGTATGTGCTCGCCTGCCAGGTAGTATTGGGCCTGGGGTTTGCCCTCTTTTCCTCGCCCAATGTGAGCGCAATCATGGGCAGCGTGGAAAGGCAGTTCTATGGCGTGGCCTCGGGAATGGTCGGCACGATGCGCCTCTTTGGCCAGACGCTCAGCTTGGGCATTACCATGTTGCTCTTTGCCCTTTATATTGGGCGGGTGCAGATCACGTCTCAGCACTATGACGCCTTTTTGCTCAGCGCACGGATCAATTTTCTGGTGTCGGCTTTGTTATGCATGGGCGGAGTGTTTGCCTCATTAGCCCGGGGACGAATACATAATCAGGTATCGGCGTCGGCGAAGCTCTCGACCGAGTCGGAAGCGCGTTGAGAGCCCGTGCCGAAATAAGGGGAATTCACACAAGGACACAAAGAGGTGACTTTTACCCATCTCTTTTTTGCTCAACTGGGAGGAAGGATGATGAGAAGGTTGTTGGGCTTGATCAATCTTTTAGATGGGGTGGTCAGCGCCGGGTTTGGGCACGAGTTTATGCGCTCCTTGATAGAGGTCCTGCCCTCGCCTCTGAACAAGATTCCGGCCTTCTTTCTGCGGGTGCCGGAACCGCTGTTCCGCATAGGAGCCGTGATACAGGCTATCCTCGGTTGGGAGATCATGACGCACTGAACAAAGGTGTGTCCACTCCCGGCCATGGGCACCTCAAAGGCGGTTTTGTGAGGTAGACACATATGCAGATGATCATGTTGGTGTTATACGACTCGGAGCGGCTCGACAAAGCCTTGAGCGCCTGGGCCGAGGTCGGCGTGCAAGAGATCGGCGTGGTCGAAAGTGAAAGCGTACAGCGTTGCCTGCCGCAGCGTTTTGCCGCGCGTTATCCCTTTGGTTTTCGGCGCATGGCGCGCGTAGAGCAACAAGAGCTGATCCTCTTGGGCTTGTTGCCGGATGGCTTGTCGCTTGATACCCTGGTGGAGGCGCTCGAAAAGGCCATTGGCTCGTTGGCAGAGGAGGAGAGGGGGCTGTTGCTGGCCTGGGAGGTGGGCTTCGTCCGGGGCACGTTTCGTTGTATCATCGAGGGTGAGGCATGATCTTGGAGGGGGTGATCGGGGTATGGTTGCAATTCTTGGCCAGCGCGGCCATCTTGGTCGTGGCTGCTATCAAACTGGCGGATTACGGCGACGTCATCGGGGTGCGCACTCGCCTAGGGGGCATGTTCGTGGGCACGCTGCTGTTGGCCGGGGCCACCTCGTTGCCAGAATTGCTCACTGCGGCAAACTCGATGGCCCAAGGCGTGCCTAACTTGACCGTGGGCGATCTGTTCGGCAGTAGCATGTTCAACATGCTTATGCTGGCCGTCCTCGACTTGATGTTTCAACAGAAGCGTTTGCTCAGACGGGTGGCGATAAGCCATGCGGTCAGCGCTGCTCTGGCCGTGTTGCTTATGGCCATGGCCATGTTTTTCATCCTGGCCGACATCGAGCTCCAAATAGGCTGGGTTGGATTGGATAGCCTGTTGCTCATGGGCATGTACGGGTTTGGCATGTGGCTCATACGCAGCAGCCCGACCGTGCAGATGGATCTCTTTGGCGGGGCGCACCCCTTGGAGCCCTCGGCCGAGATGCCCTCTTTGCGTCATGCGTTGATCGGCTTTGCCCTTTCGGCTGGCGTGTTGGTGATCACCGCCCCTTTTATGGTGCGCAGTGCGGTGCGCATCGCCGAGATCACCGGGCTCACGACGGGCATCGTGGGCATGGTTTTTATCGCCGTGATGACCTCGTTGCCCGAAGTGGTCACCACGGTCTCGGCGGTCCACGCCGGAGCCCTCGACCTGGCCGTGGGCAATTTGTTCGGCAGCAATATCTTTAACATGTTTGTGCTCGGTTTTATCGATCTTTTTTACACTCAGGGGCGCCTTTTCGCTTCCGTGAGCCCGGCCATGATCATGGCCGGGATGTTAGGGCTAATGCTCACCGCGCTGGCCGGGCTGGGCAATCTGGCGCGCGTTGAGCGCCGCATATTGTTCCTAGAAGTCGATGCGCTTTTCATTATCCTCTTTTATGGCCTCGGCATGTGGTTGCTCATCACTAGGCGCCTTCTCTTTTAGCGCCGAGTGCAAGGCGCCTTAACTCAGAACACCGGTGCCGCGCAGGAGCGTTTCTTGTACCAGCAGCTCGTGCTCCGGCGGGCGATCGGGCGCTTGCTCGCCCCGCAACACGCGCAGAAAAGCGTCCAACTCTAGGTCGTAAAGATCCTGGCGCGATTGATGGGCGACCGGCACTTGATGCACCCCTATCGAGTAACCGTCGATCGGCTCTTCCAAACAAAGGCGGATCTGTTTCGCCGGCTCGAAAGGCTCCAGCAAGATGGCGCTGCCTCGCGTACCATAGACCTCGTAGCGGCGGGCCATTGGGCGCGGCTCCATGGCGGCGATGTCGACGACGGCTATGGCACCGCGATTCGGCGCCGTGGCGAATTCGTGGATCACCAGTGAATTGTCCACAAAGCCGGGCACCACATCGCCGTCGTCATGGCGCAAGATAGAAGTTACCCGCTCGGGTCGGCCTAATATCCAGACGATCTGATCGAGCATGTGGCCGGCTAGGTCGTAATAGATGCCGCCGCGATGGACGGCGATCACCCGTCGGGCATCGGGTGTGAGGTGGGTGGACATGTGCGCGCGGATGGCGAACAGGTCCCCAAGGGCGCCGGACCGTGCCCAGTTGGCGATGCGCGCAAAGCCCTCGTGATAGCGGAACATGTAGCCCATCTGGATATACAGCCCCTGGCGGCGGGCATCGGCGACCACCGTTTGCCAAAGGGGCCAATCCTCGCCGGCGGGTTTGTCGTACCAAACGTGTTTGCCCGCGGCGACGAGGGCCTGAGTTTGGGGCAAGCTTTCGGCGTTCAGCCCTTCGGAAGCGACGGCGACGATAGAGGGATCGCCGAGCAATTGCTCCTCGCTCTCGAACCAGAAGACGCCCTGCCAGCGCTCGTCGTATTGAAGTTGGCGGCGGCGCTCGATGTCGGGCTCGAATACGCCGGCCAGCTCGACCTCGGGGTGACGTTGCATGGCGGAGAGCTTGCCGGCGGCGTGACCGTGTTTGGTGCCGTATTGAGCCATGCGGATCGGGGACATGATGTGGCCTCCTGAACGGGATAAAGAGCGGTACGCGAAAATGGACATGGCCTTGGCGTACAATTCCCTGATGGACAAGTGTATTGTATCCGCAAACGCCAGGGAAACCCAGTGTAGTATGGACCGAGGGCCTGCGCTCCGGCCTAGTGCCTGGGCGCGATCTCGTGGGGGAGGGCAGAGGGGTTTGCTCATGGCGGCGAAACTACTATAGTATCGAAAAATGCTCTTGCCTGTATCGCTTGGCCGACTTACGGCGAGGCTCTCGAAGGAGCGATCATGACCCGATTCATTTTGGGCATCAATTTGGGCTTTGCGACCAACCGTTTCCCCGAAGCGGAGGTCTGGGCACGCATCGTCCGCGAGGAGCTTGGGCTCGCTTCGGTGCAGTTGGTGGCCGATTTGCTCAACCCCTTTTGGCCGGAAGAGGTCATCGAGGCCGAGGTCACGCGCATAGAGCGGGCCGTGAATCACTATGGGATCGAGATTCACTCTCTGATGACCAGCACCTACACGCGGGTCAACCACTTGATGCACCCACACCCCGAGACGCGGCAGGCCTGGAGCGATTGGTTCGCCCGCTTTGCCGGGCTCGCCGCCCGGCTGGGGGCTAGGGCGGTGGGCAGCCATTTCGGTATCCTCTCTGTGCAAGACCTGAACGATCCCTTCCGTTATCGTCAGCGTGTCGACGAGGCGGTATGTCGCTGGCAAGAGCTATCCTACCTTGCCCGTGACCTGGGTCTGCAATACCTCTTTTTCGAGACGATGTCGATCCCACGGGAGATGGGTTGGACCATTGCTCAAGCCAGAAGGTTATACGAACGGGTGAATCGAAATGCCGGCGTGCCTTTTGTGTAT
The DNA here is from genome assembly GCA_014360745.1 of Chloroflexota bacterium. Taxonomy (GTDB): domain Bacteria; phylum Chloroflexota; class Anaerolineae; order UBA1429; family UBA1429; genus JACIWY01. The sequence goes on along the minus strand of JACIWY010000033.1, from coordinate 9,348 downwards.
TGTCTTGACGTTGGCCACGCCCCACACCCCAAGCAACGCGATCCTTACCTCTGGCTGCGCGAATTGGGCCGCGACGCGCGCCTTGTGCATTTGCAGCAAACCGAGTTCGGCCATAGTCATCACTGGCCCTTTACCTCCGAGTACAATCGCGTAGGTATCATCGATCCGCGTCGTGTCCTGGATACGCTGGCCGCAGCCGGAGCCGCCGAGATTTGGTTAGGCTTTGAGATCTCGCATCGAGAAAAGTTCGAGATAGAGCCTCGGGTCATCCCCGATCTCGTCGCTTCGAGCGCGTATTGGCGTCGATTCCTCCCTGTCGATGGTTCCTACGAGCCTACGGAGCGGGCCCGGGAGGAGCGGCGCACGTGATCCAACGCATGATGGATGCCCTGGTGCTCCGTGCAATTGGCGACTTGCGCTGTGAAAAGGTGCCTATGCCGCAGCTCCAGGAAGGCGAGGCGCTGGTGCGCGTGGTTGCCGCCGGCATCTGTGGTTCAGACGTGCCCCGCGTGTACGAGCATGGCACCTACCGTTTTCCTCTCATTCCCGGCCATGAGTTCTCCGGCCTCGTCGAGGCGGTGTGTGGCTCAAGCCCTCGCGCGGTGGGCCCGATCCAGGGGGGCATGCGGGTCACGGTCAAGCCGTTGATCCCTTGCCGGCGCTGTCGTTTCTGCGAAGTCGGCGCCTTTGGCCAGTGTGTGGCCTACGATTACCTGGGCTCGCGCAGCGACGGCGCCTGGGCCGAGTATGTGCGGGTGCCTCAAGAGAATCTCGTGCCCCTGCCCGAGGGGCTCAGCTTGATGGAAGCGGCTCTGAGCGAGCCGCTTGCCGTGGCCCTTCACGCCGTGCGTCAGGGGCCAGTGGCTCCGGGCGATGCGGTGCTCGTCTTGGGCGCCGGTCCTATCGGTATGATGGTCGCTCAGTGGGCCACCTTGACCGGTGCCGGGCAGGTTTTGATGGTGGACATCGACGAACGCAAGCTCGACCTTGCCGCCCGGCTGGGCCTTGGCAAGACTCTGAACGCCCGTTTCGGCGATCCGGTGGCCTGGGCGATGGAGCAGACGCAAGGTTTAGGCGCGGATGTCGTCGTTGAGGCGGCCGGGGTGGCGGCCACCGTTCGGCAGGCGATCCATGCCGCCCGTCCGTTGGGGCGTGTGGTGCTGCTCGGCAACCCATCGGGCGATGTGGCCTTGCCACAGGCCGGCGTGTCGCAGATTTTGCGCAAGCAGCTCACCATCCGCGGCAGCTGGAACTCGAACTTTGCCCACTTGCCTGTGGATGAATGGCGGGTGGCGGTGGAGATGATGGCCGCAGGGCGGATCGTCGTGGGGCCTTTGATCAGCCATCGCTTGCCGCTCTGCGATGGCCCTGCCGTTTTGGAGAGGATGCGTGGTGGCCGGGAATTTTATCATCGCGTCGTGTTGGTGAACGAGGGGGAAAAAGTCGCATGAAAGCAGCCGTGTTCGAGGGGTTGGAACGCATGACCGTGCGCCAGGTGCCCGACCCTTCCCTACCCGATGAAGCCAGCCTGATCCTCAAGGTGCACGCTTGCGCTGTATGCGGCTCTGACATCCGTATCTTTCATCACGGCAACCCACGGGTCACGCCGCCGCAGATCATCGGCCACGAAGTGGCCGGCGAGGTGGTGGAGGTGGGCAAAGAAGTGACGCGCTTTAAGGTGGGCGATCGCCTGGCTACCGGCGCTGACGTGCCCTGTGGCGAGTGCGAATGGTGTCGCGAGGGGCTGCCTAACAATTGCGCCATCAATTATGCCATCGGCTACCAATTTCCCGGCGGCCTGGCCGAATACATGATGCTGAACGCTCGCACGTTGCGTTTTGGCGCTGTGCATCCCATCCCCTTGGCGTTGAGCTACGATCAGGCCACGCTGGCCGAGCCCTTGGGTTGTTGTATCAACGGCCTTGAGCTGGCCCAAATCAAATTGGGGGATACGGTCGTCGTCATCGGCGCCGGGCCGGCGGGGTGCATGTTAATGCGCCTGGCCCGCTCTTTTGGCGCCATTCGCGTCATCGGCGTGCAGCGCTCGCGGGCCCGCGTCTCTGCCGCCTATACATTGGGAGGCGCCGACGTGGTCCTCTGCTCCGAGGAGGTCGATCCGGTGCAGGGGGTGTGGGAGGCCACCGGAGGTCGGGGTGCCGATGTGGTCATCACTGCCAATTCGTCGCCGGAGACTCATCAGCAGGCGTTGCGCATGGTACGCAATCGCGGGCGGATCAACCTGTTCGGCGGTTTGCCCCAAGACGCGCCACCTATCGCTCTGGAGAGCAATCTGATCCACTATAAGGAATTGTTGCTCACCGGTTCTCATGGCAGTGTGCCGCGCCATCATCGTCTGGCCCTCGATCTGCTGGCCTGCGGTGTCATCGAGCCGGATGGGTATATCAGTCATACCTTTGCGCTGGATGAGGTGTTGGCCGCCTTTGCCGCCGCTGAGAGCCATGAGGGGATGAAGGTTATCGTGCATCCGCATGGCTCATAGGGCGGACGAGACCCCTACGCCCCGTGTCTGTGTCCGAAGAAAGGTGAAAAGCGAACCTCCGGCTTGTCCTCGGGTGCGAGTTGAGAAGGCTCTTACAGGGGGAAGGATGTTTTCACGTCCGCTCAAGATTTGTGCCTCGTTGGTTTGCGCCGATCTTTTGCATCTGGAACGCGAGTTGCGCGTTCTAGAAGCGGCCGGGGTGGATTCGATCCATATCGATGTCATGGACGGCCAGTTCGTGCCCAACTATTGCCTGAGCCCCGATGTGATGCGCGCCGTCCGTCGTGCCAGTGCATTGCCGATGGATGTGCACTTGATGGTCGTTCGCCCGGAACAACATCTAGAAGCTTTTGTACAAGCCGGGGCTGATGTGCTGGTGGTGCATCAGGAGGCGACCGTGCATTTGCAACGCACCCTGGCGCGCATCCGCGAGCTGGGCGCCCGCGCCGGCGTGGCCCTCAATGTGGCCACGCCGTTAAACACGCTGAACTATGTCCTGGAGGATATCGATCTGCTACTGATCATGACCGTCAACCCCGGCTTTACCGGCCAGAAGCTGGTCCCCGCCACGTTGCGCAAAATTGCCGATGCCAGGGCGATGGTCGACGCGCGTGGCTTGCCCGTCGACATCCAGGTGGACGGCAACGTAAGCTTTGAGACGGCGCCCAAAATGGTGCGCGCTGGGGCGAACTGGCTGGTGGGGGGCACGTCGAGCCTCTTTAACCCAAAGTGGAGCGTTGCGGAGGGGGTGCAGAGGCTGCGTCAGGTGGCAGAGGAGGCGCGGACAAAATAAGGCGCCGTAGATATGCCACCGCTTTAGGCACCGCCGTTTCCTCCGGCTCTACGTCTTGTCCCTCGTAGACGATGGACATCCAGCCGTTATACCCCACACTGCGCAGGATCTCCAAGATGCGGGGGTAATTCAGCCAGGCTTCCTCGCCGCTCTGAATGCGATAGATCTTGGCCCGCACGTGCACGGCATAAGGTGCAGATTCGGCAATGCTGCCGTAAAAATTCAGCGCGGGGTCCTCGTGCCCGCGTGCGCCGGAGGCGCCGGGCGAGCCGATGTACTGGCCGGTATCCAAGATGTGCGAAAAGTAGGGATTGTCCACTTCGCGAAGGATGCGCAGCACTTCGCGGCTCGTCCGCGTGACACAGCCGTGGTTGTGGTTATGCAGGCCGACGACGACGCCCTTCTCTTGGCCATAAGCGGCGACCTCTTTGAGACAGGGCATCATGCGCGCCCAGACCGCCTCCTCCGGCTCGCCTTCGGGAATCCAGGCGGCAAAGATGCGCACCAAGGGGATGCCCATATAGGCGGCTACATCGATCCAATCCTTGACCATTCGCACCTCGGCTTCGAGCTGTTCTTGGGGTTTGCCAAAGTTATTGCTGATGCCGATGTACGAGAGTGCCAGGCCGCGTTTGAGCGCCTGCATGCGAATCTTGCGCAAATATTCAGGGGCGGTGGAGGCAAAAGCTCGGGTGTGAATGTCGATGCCATCCAGGCCGAGTTGATAGGCGCGCTCGATAAAGCCCTCTAGGTCGATCTGGCCGGCGCGGAACTGGTCGCGGTAGCTCAGGGACATGCAGCCGAGTTTGATCATGGTGAGACTTGCTCCTAGCTAGTGTTGGCGAACGGCCCCATAGTATGGTTGGGGGGTGGGTGTGTCAAACGAGGTTTTGCAGTTGTGGCGGAATGGTATATCGTCTTGGCTGTAGACCATTTATCCGGCTGGTATAACGTATCCGAGGGATCTTGGGTATGGACGAATCGCCGTTTGTCGCGCTCCGCAACGAAATCACGATACCCGCTAAGGCACTTGGTGCTTTTCTATTACTTATAGGGGTTTTGATTGCTTTTATTGAAGAGATCCCCTCTTTGCGTCTTGGAACCAGGGATCTGGCGCTTGCTCTTCTAGCGTTGGCGGGTATGGGGCTCCTCGTGGATTACCTCCATGCAGAGGCTGGGCGATGGGCCACTCTATTGTCGTTGCTGCTGGCTCCTTGTGCCGTGGCCCTGTTCTTCTCTGCGCCAAGCGCGTTTGTCTTGTTGGCCGTGCCGGTGGCGCTCGCCGGCTTGCTCATCGCAGCCTGGGCGTTGCCCATCGCTGCCCTGATGGCCAGTGCCCTCCTGTGGCTGGCCTGGCGAAGGGGGCCCCTGCCGTTCGGTGACCTGGATCTCTGGATCGCCCTGGCCGGCATCTGGTGTGGCGCCGGAGTGGGCTTGGTCGTTTACTATATTGTGAAGCGGGTGGTGTCGTTTTCCTGGGAGCAATATCGGCAAGCCCAGGCGATCATTGCCGAGACCCGTGACCGTCAAGAAGAGCTGCACGAAGCGCTCGCCTCCCAAGCTTACCTTAATCGCCAATTGTTGCTCACCACTCAAAAGTTGGAAGAGGCCCGCGCCGTGGCTGAGGAGGCGCAAAAGCTCAAGGCCGACTTTGTGGCCCGGGTTAGCCATGAACTGCGCACGCCCCTGAATATGATCATCGGTTTTGGACAGATGATTACCGAATCGCCCGAAGTGTACGGCAATCGCATTCCCCCGACGCTCATGGCCGATCTGTCGGTCATCGTGCGTAATAGCGAGCATCTCTCCGAGCTCATCGATGATGTCCTTGACCTCAGCCGTCTCGATGCAGGGCGTATGTCCATTACCTGTGAACGGGTGAACTTGAGGGAATTGATCGAAGCGGCCACCGTGGCCGTACGGCCTTTGTTCGAGGCCAAAGGGCTGAGCCTGACGACGGATATCGCCGATGATCTCCCCTTGGTATATTGTGACGAGACGCGCATCCGCGAGGTAGTGGTCAACCTGTTGAGCAACGCCGGTCGCTACACCGACGTGGGAGGGGTCTCTATACGGGTATGGCGACAAGGTATTCACGCCCTCGTCGCCGTTCAGGACACAGGGCCTGGCATCGATCCTGTAGCGGGAAAGCGCCTTTTCGAGCCCTTTGAGCAGCTCGAGAGCGCGGCCCGGCGGCGGCACGGGGGGACGGGGCTGGGGCTTACGATCAGCAAGCGTTTCGTCGAGCTTCATGGCGGCAAGATGTGGTTTGAAAGCCAGGTTGGGCGGGGGACGACTTTCTATTTTCGTTTGCCCATCGACCCGCCCCCGGCCATCTCCGGCGGCCCCTTGCGCTGGCTCGAGCCTTTGTGGGAATATAAGGAGCGCGCGCCTCGCCCGGAATTGCCCGAAGCCGATGTTCGCTTGCGTCTGATGGTGATCGAAGCCGGCGAAGCGTTGCGTCGTTTGCTCGGCCGCTATCTGAATAACGTCGAGATCGTCGCCGCCAAAACGGTTGCAGAGGCGGTCGAAATGCTTCGGCGGGAGCCTGTGCAAGCCTTGCTGGTCAATGTCTCCTCGGTCAGCGAGGGCCTACGGCAAATCACCGCCGAGGCCAGAGCCGAGATCGATGTGCCCATTATCACGTGTTGCATTCCCGATGTGCATGATGTGGCCAATCGATTGGGGATTATGCATTATTTGCTCAAGCCGGTGTCGCGCGAACAACTTTTAGGTACCCTGGATCGGCTGCCTCTACGGGGTAAAACGGTGCTTATCGTCGACGACGAGCCGGAGGCGCTGCGCCTCTTCTGGCGTATGCTCAGCTCCTCCGGGCGCGATTATCAGGTCTTTACCGCCTCGGATGGGGAACAGGCGCTGGCGTTCATGAAGGAACGGCGTCCGGATGTCATGCTGCTTGACCTGGTCATGCCTAATATGGATGGTTTTCAGTTGCTGGAGGCTCGTAGCGCGGATCCCACCTTGGCCAATATTCCAGTCATTGTGCTCAGCGCATTGGATCCCTCGGGCCAACCTATCGTCAGTAACTCGCTGGCGATCACCAAATGGGATGGATTGACCGTGCAACAATTTCTATCGTGCGTAGAGGGGCTCAGCCGTCTCTTCGGCCGGAGCCAAGCTGGGCATCGATCTCGGTTAGAAACCTCTGACGAGTGATCGGTTTGCACAAAAGGTTAGCGGCGCCAAGGGCTTGGGCCAACTCTTTTTCGTGCAGGATCGTGCAGACGACGATGGGCACTTTCGTCAACTTGGGATGCTCTCGCAGGCGTTGCAAAAGCTCCCATCCATCAGTACCGGGCAACATCACATCCAAAAAAATTAGGGCGGGATGGATGGCAACGGCCATCTCCACTGCGCGATGGGGATCGCTCAATCCGAAGAAGCTATAATTGGTGCCGGCGAGATAGCGTTCGAACAGGGCAAGCGTATCCGCATTGTCGTCGATGACGAGAATCGTCTGCCGCTCGGCAAGGGGAAAAGAGAGGACCACGTCTAGAGGACAAACGGGTGTGACATTGGTTCTGAGACGCATCGTTCCGCCCGAAAGTTCCGTCAGCCGACGGGGCAAGTCAAACTCTCCGTTTGGGCAACAGGATGTTTCGCCTGCCGAGGAAGCAGAGCACTCGGCAACCAGAACGAGATAGGCATTCTTTTCGTCTTCTTGCAGAATGATGCGCACAGTGCCCTGAGGAACAGCTCGTATGGCTGTGGTAAGCACCGTAAGCAGTGCCTGGCGCATGCTGGTGACCCGTGTCTGGATCGGAGATGGAGTCTGCGGCGAGGTGTATTCCAAACGCACCTGTAGGGGGTCTGCAAGGCGCCTGGCTACACTCAAGATCTCCTCGAGCACACCGCGCAGATCGGCCACTTGGCTGGGCGAGGATTCCTCCAGCCAACGGAGCTCTTCCTCTTGGCTCGATGCCAAAGGGCTTTCCGCTTCCTGACCCAATCTGGCCAATAGGTCTACTTTGTTCTGAACATTGTAGTGTGTCCACAGGTAATCGGCTAGGCTGTGGAAAGCCTTTTTCTCTTCTCGCCGAAGCTGACGCACGCTGAGAGACAGGGCGGCGGCCACCTCGCGTTGAGAGAATTGTTCGATGTAGCGATGGAATATCGCCCGATAAGGGCGCCAAGCGGGCGCCTCGGTGCGCATCTCGTCGCGCGGCTTGAGGATATTGGCGGCCTCGGTAAGGATGGCGCGCAAAGCCATCGCGCCTCGCTGAGGCCCGATGTCCAACAGACCCATGAGGGGGCTCTGGCGCAGGGCAATGGGATCATAGAGATGCTCCATCGCATTGCGCAACACTTCGACGAATTCCGGGCTAGCATGTGAGACGGGCATCCCCGTCATCTGACCCCTCCTTGTCCTCCTTTTGGCCGCTCGGCACGCTATTCTGAAAGGATCGTGCTATGATATATATACTATAAATGTCGACGAGCCGGTATTGTGTGCTATAGAAGCATCTGTGTACTGCCACTGGTTATAAAATCGATTTTAGTGAAGGGCTGCGAGCAGGTCAAAACGGTGTGCACTAGGCAAACACAACGTTGATAAGGAGAACGGGTTTATGACGGTTATTCCAAGAAGAATACCGCCTCTGAAAAAAACGTGGCCGACGCCTCTTCTGCGTGTTCTTGGCGTACAGACTACTTTTCAGGCACACAAGGCATTATTCGGTTATCTCTTCCTCTCTCCATGGTTTATTGGATTAATCATATTTTATATTGGTCCTATTATTGCTTCCTTTTATTTTAGTCTGAATGAATATGACATCATTTCCAAGCCGCGTTGGGTTGGGTTTGGCAACTATGAGCGAGCCTTTTTCAAAGACGACCTCTTTTGGCCCTCGCTTGGGAGGACGTTGACCTATTCCGTCATATCGGTTCCCCTAGGACTGATTGGCTCACTCTTGTTGGCTATTCTCCTCAACCAGGGCCTCAAGTTAACCAATATTTATCGCACATTCTACTTTTTGCCACATCTGACCCCTGCCGTGGCTATGTCGATCCTGTGGGTGTGGATCTTGCATCCTCAGAATGGGCCAGTGAACCTCTTTCTCAAGAGCATCGGTATCAAAGGGCCGGGTTGGTTCACCAGCGAAAAGTGGGCTATGCCCTCACTCATTCTGGTCAGTCTATGGAACGGCATTGGTGGCAACCGTATGCTCATTTTTTTAGCCGGGCTCCAGGGGGTTCCGGAGGAGCTCCATGATGCGGCCAGCATCGACGGCGCAGGTGCGGTAAGCCGTTTCTGGCATGTAACCGTGCCGATGATCTCGCCGACCATCTTTTTTAACCTGGTGCTCGGCGTGATCGGCGCGTTAAAAGTGTTCACCATGGCCTTTGTAACGACAGGCGGGGGACCGAGTTATGCTACCTGGTTCTATGCACTCCATCTGTATCGCAACGCTTTTGAATATTTCAGGATGGGCTACAGCTCCGCATTGGCATGGTTTTTAGCATTGATTCTGTTTATTTTTACCTTTATCCAGGTACAGACTTCAAAGCATTGGGTCTATTACGCGGGGGAGGCCAGGTGATGACTCGCTCTATCAGCTATCGCATCTACCGGCTCTTGCTCTATCTCCTGGTGAGTGTATTGGCAATACTTTCCATTTTTCCTTTTTTCTGGACCTTGGGCAGCTCGCTCAAGACAGTTGCCGAACTCTATGCCTATCCGCCTATTTGGATACCCGCTAGGCCGCAATGGAACAATTATGTACGTGTTTTTGAGGTTGTACCTTTTGGACCTTGGTTACTTAATACAATTCTTATTGTCATACTACATACCTTGGGAACTCTTGTTTCTGCATCTATAGTTGCTTATTCATTTGCTAGATTTCAATATAGGGGCAGAGATATTATTTTTATGGCTACTTTAAGTACTATGATGTTACCTTCCCAAGTAACATTGATTCCTCAATATGTACTTTTCCACAAATTGCACTGGCTTAATACAATCAAGCCTCTATGGGTACCGGCTTGGTTTGGGGGTGGCGCTTTTGCCATTTTTTTGATACGCCAATTCATTGCT
>JACIWY010000329.1 GCA_014360745.1 Chloroflexota bacterium | reverse complement strand
AGGCCGATCTGCAAGACCGGCTCGATGGCTTGCGCGGCGGCGCAGATGATTACATCACTAAGCCCTTTGAGCCGGCAGAGTTGGAGGCACGCATCGCCGCAGTGCTCAACCGCATCGATCAGACACGCCGCGAGGAACGCCGAGAGATCGAAAACCTCCGCAGGCGCATCCTGAGCGAGGTCTCCGGCCGCTTGCGCACCCCCGTTACCAGCCTGATGGCCCATATGAACCTTATGCTCACCGATCGCTTTGGCAGCAACCTGAAAGAACAGAGCCGCTACCTCAAGAGCGCGCTCGAGGATGCCAACGTCCTTTGCAGCCTGATCGAAGACCTTTCCTGGGCTGCCTCACAAGAAGAAGCCGAGCTCACCCTCAAGCGAGAGCCTCTTCGCGTCGCCCCTTTGGTGCGCGGCGCGGCGGCCTCGGCCGCCAAGGCCGCCGCCGAAAAATCGATCAACCTGCGCATCTCTTGTGGGGGCCTGTTGAGCGGCAACCTCGATGGCACAGCCATGAGTCGCGCCTTGGCCGGCTTGCTCGACACAGCGGTGGAGCTGTCTCCGCCGGGCAGCAGCGTGGAAATCGCCGCCTCTCGCGCCGAAGAGGGCGGCATTAAATTCGTGATCACCGATGGCGGGTGTGCGTCGAATCCCGCAGCTAGATCCGAGGCCTTGGCAGACACCTGGGACTATGCCCGGCGCGTAGTAGAGGGCCATGGTGGGCAGTTCAGCATCCAACGCGACAACCAAGGGCGCCAGAGTTTTATCCTCTGGGTCCCCGGCCGCGTGGCCAAACATGTCGGCCGCAGAAACTAGCCCTTCCTCCGACAAGCTCCAACTCTGGCGGCTGTTCATCCTGGGGCGAACCGTCGTCACAGGCGTTTTCATGCTGGTGCTGTTCAGTGTCAACGCCTGGACGGTGCCGGCCATGCTCAAACCTTTATTCATGGTGGCCGGCCTACAATTTGCCATCAATGCCGCTTATTTCTACTTTTGGAGGCAGCGCGATGTAAATTTCATGGGTTATCTCTGCTTCATACTAGAAATAATACTCATCACGCTGTTGATACTTTTCTTTGGCCCAGGCGGCCATGTTTTTATCCTCGCCTATCTATGGCCTATCATCATGGGGGGATGGCTTCTAGGTGCTCGTGCACTTTTATCGTTCACCTTGTTCAGCACCATTTCCTACGCCTTGCTCTTTTTCCTAAGCCGACAGGGCATACAATTTCTAGTCGGCGTGAATGTCACCGAGATCACCTATCAGGCTTTTACCCTTTCCCTGCCCTATCTGGCTTTTGTCGCTTTGCTGAGCTGGCTTTTGACCAAAGAGGCCCAGAAACGCGAGGCCGATTTGCGCTGCCAGTACATGGCCCTCCAGGAGGCCAATGCCCTCTTGCGTTCGTTATTCCGCGCCAGCGAGGAGATCATGGGCTGCCTCCATATCGAAGAGCTGGCCGCATCGGCCATTCGCCAGGTGATCGAGATCACCGGACAAGATACGGTGGCCTTTTATGCCCGTCAGAGCGGCCATCTGACCTTGGTGCAAAAGAGCAACACGCATACCTTCTGGCCCAAGACGCAACGCACGCCCGTCATGGTCAAGAGGCTGGAAACGTTCAACGCCGAGAGCACCTTGCCCTGGCAGGCAACGGCACCGAGCCCAGAGAGCCCCCAGAACGCGCCCGAGAGCGCCCAGCCGGTCATGATCCAGCTTGCCCTGCGCTCACCTCGCGGCCTGGAGGGGGTGTTGAGCGTCTTGTCTTCCTCCGACAGGGCGCTCGACGGCGGCCAAGTGCACATCTTGCAGATCCTCGGCCATCAATTGGGCATCGCCTTGGAGAACGTGCGCCTATTCCAAGATTTGCAAAGTGAACGCAACTGGTTGCAGGCCATATTGACCCATATGAGCGAGGCCGTGATCGTCGTCGATGAACATCGCATTCTCCTTTCTAACCGTGCGGCCGAACACATGTTGGGGCTACGTGAAGGGCAACCCCTTCCTGCTTGGTTTACCGCTGCGCTGAAGCAGAACCGCCGTGCCGCCGAGGGACAAGGGTTCTTGTTTCTGGAGCATAACGGGCGCGCCATCAGCCTGAGCGCCTCGCAACTGGAGACCTTTGAGCAAAGGTCCGTTTGCACCCTTTACGTGGCACGGGACATTACCGACCAGGTGCAAGCGGAGCGCGTCAAGTCCGATTTTGTGGCCTACACCTCACACGAACTGCGCACCCCCCTAACCACGATCAAAATGATCCTCCCCTTATTGTTGATGGATACGCCACGAGAGAGCAAAAGCTACGAGTATCTCAAGATCATCGAGACTCAGGTAGAAAGGCAGAGACGGCTAATAAATAATGTGCTCGATCTGGCGCGGCTCGAGGCGGGGCGATATGCCTTGCCGCCGGAGATCGTGGACCCTCGCGAGGTGATCGAGGCCGCCTTACGTGTCTGCCGACCTCTGGCAGAGGAGAGACGCATCGATCTATCCATCGAGCAGATGCGGCTTCCGTCGTCCTTTGTATCTAATAGCGGCGGCCTTGAACAAGTGCTGATCAATCTGCTAAGCAATGCCATCAAATTCACCGATCCTGGCGGCCGCGTGATGGTTTCCTGCACCCAGATCGATCAAGAGCTGGTTTTTGCTGTGCAAGACACCGGCATCGGCATGTCGGAGGAAGAGCAGAAACGCATCTTTGAAAAGTTTTACACCGTGCATAACCCTCGCAAACGCGGTGAAGGGACCGGCTTGGGGCTGGTAATCTCCAAAATGATCGTCCAGGAATTGGGGGGATACATCCGCGTGACAAGCGAGGTGGGCAAGGGCAGCCGCTTCTCGGTGCATTTGCCCCTAGAGATGCCTCGCCGAGAGCCGTCGCCGGCAAGATAGAGCGGATAGCAAAAGATAACCTCTGGTCTCTCTCGATCGGCCCGGTGTGGGAACCGGCCGATCTTTTTTGGCGTCTTTAGACAAGTGCTATAATCGTCGCGCTCTGATACGCCCAAGCCAATAACGGAGTGGATCTCATGCCAAGGCGAGCGACGCGCTTCCAAGTTCTCTTCTCCTGGATGGTCCTTGTGTGGCTATGGTTATCCACCGGTTGCTCGGCACCCGCGCCCACGCCGACCGCACAGCCCCTGGCGACGAGGACGCCCAAACCGACCTTCACGCCGGTGCCCACCCATACCCTTTTTCCGACGGCCACGCCTGTGCCGCCGGCGACCGAAACGCCCACTCCGAGCAGCCCGCCTGCTACGCCGACACTTCAACCAAGCGCAACGTCCGACCCTTTCTTGAGCCCCCTCACCGGCATGCGCGTCGAGGACCCCGGCCGCCTACGCCGTCGAGTGCTCGCCGTGCGCGTCGGCAATGATCCAATCATCCGTCCTCAGGAAGGGCTGGGGCAGGCCGACATCGTCTATGAAGAGATCATGGAGGGCTATTTTGTCACCCGCTTTACTGCGCTCTATCTGGAGCACGAAGCGCAGCGCATCCGCCCTATTCGCAGCGCCCGCTTGGTGAATCTGGCCATCGTGCCCCAATACGACGCCGCGCTGGTGCACAGCGGCGCCAGCGACAAAATCCGCTGGCTCATCTCACAGGCCAATTTTGTCGACCTCGACGAATTCTATCATCCGGAGCCTTATTCCTCCCTGGCCGGATATGACTGGCGCGGGCGTCTGTACACTTCTACAGAGGCGCTGCGCACCTATCTGCGCAGGCAAGGCCTAGAACGCGAAGAGCCGATCGCCGGCTACGCTTTTAGCAGCGCCCCTACCACCGGCACGCCCGCCATCTCGCTGCGTATCCCCTATCGTGAGGTCGTCGAATGGACGTACAATCCCTCGACCGGCCTCTACACCCGCAAGATCGCGGGCCAAGTGCACACCGATGGCTTGACCGGTGAACCGCTTACGGCCTCTAACGTCATCATCTTTTACGCCGAACACAAAAAGACCGACATCGTCGAGGATAGCCTGGGGAATACAGCCATCGACATCGTGATGTCCGGCGAGGGGCGTGCCCAGGTCTGCCGCGACGGCGTGATTCTAGAGGCTCGCTGGAAGCCTAGTGGCGAGAATGGCCTCATTCAGTATTTTGACCAAAACGGCCAGATCATCCCCCTGCGCCCGGGCAAGACGTGGATACAGCTCGTGCCCACGGATTATGCAGTCGTGCACAGCCCTTGAAAGTCGAGCGCGGGGAAGGTTCTTTGCCGCCTTGCCAATCGATTTGACGATATAGCAAGGCCGAGTATAATAAATAAGGTAGTGGAATCCACAGGAGAGAAAACACATGCCGCATCTGGGCCCAACGGAACTGCTCCTTATCTTGCTTATTGTGATCGCTATCTTTGGCGCGGGCAAGCTGGCGAATCTCGGCGGCGCTCTCGGCAAGGGGGTGCGCGATTTCCGCGCGGCGATGAAGTCCGACGAGGGCGAATCGGAGGAAGGCGAGGCCGAGTCCAAACCGGCTGCTCAATCCAAGAGCGAGGCGGAAAAGGGCGACGAGAACAAAGCCTAGCCCCTTTTCCGGCTATTTGAGGAGGACGGGCTATGCCTCATATCGGACCGACAGAGCT
>JACIWY010000328.1 GCA_014360745.1 Chloroflexota bacterium | reverse complement strand
CGGTGGGCTACCGATTGGCCCAGTATGGCCAAGACTTTTTAGAAGATCTCCATCAGATAGATCGACTATTGCCCCAGATTCGCGGCAAGGGTTTCAAGGGAGCGGTGGGCACTTCGGCCTCGTACAGACATTTGCTGCAAGATACCACTATGACGCCACGCGAGATGGAGCGCAAGGTGATGGCCAAGCTGGGCCTGGAAGCCTTTCCGGTGAGCACCCAGACGTATCCACGCAAAATGGATTTTCAAGTGTTGTGCGTCTTGGCCGGCATCGCCCAATCGGCCTACAAGTTCTCCCTCGACCTGCGTTTGCTGCAATCGCCGCTGTTCGGCGAGATGGCCGAGCCTTTCGGGCGCCAGCAGGTTGGGTCATCGGCCATGCCCTTCAAACGGAACCCGATCACCTCCGAGAGCATCTGTTCGCTGGCACGCTATGTGGCCGGGTTGCCGCGAGTGGCCTGGGACAATGCCGCCCATTCGGCCTTGGAGCGCACCTTGGATGACTCGGCCAACCGACGCTCGGCCCTGCCCGAGGCGTTCTTGGCCGTGGACGAGATGCTCGGTCGGTTGCGGCGCGTCATTAAGGGCCTGCAGATCGGCTCGGAGGCCATCGCTCGCAACCTGCGGGCCTTTGGCCCCTTCGCCGCCACTGAACCCTTGTTGATGGCTTTGGTCAAGGCAGGGGCCAGCCGCCAAGCGATGCACGAGCGCATCCGTGACCTCAGCATGGTCGCCTGGGCGGCTGTGCAGCGCGGTGAGCCGAACCCGTTGGTGGGCCTGTTGGCCGCCGATCCCGGCCTCACCGCCTATCTGCCTTCTGAGCAAATCTGCGCTATAATGAAACAGGGTGCTGATGTAGGCGATGCGCCGGAGCGCAGCCGCGAGTTGGCCGCGCTTATTCGGCAAAGCATCAGCTCATCGCAAGGGCTTTGGGAAAGTTCGACAAGGGGGGGAGCATGACATTCGGCAAGGTGGAGTTCGGCCCCAAGCTGGCGGAAGGCAAGACCAAGATCATCTATGCCCATCCGCAACAAGAGGACCTGGTGTATATGGTGCACAAAGACGGCCTTTCGGCCGGCGATGGCGCGCGACGTAACACGCTGCCTGGCAAGGGCAAATTGGCCTGCCGCACCACGTCCAACGTCTTTTACCTGTTAGAGGACGAGGGCGTGGATACCCATTATGTGGGCATGGTGGCCGAGAACGTCAACATCGTCACGCGCTGCAAGATGGTGCCGCTGGAGGTGGTCATGCGGCGCATTGCCACCGGCTCCTACCTGCGCCGCCATCCGGAGGTGGCCGAGGGGACTCGCTTTGAGCCGGTCTTGGTCGAGTTCTTTTTAAAGGACGACGCGCTCCATGATCCTTTGATCAGCGAGGCCGAGATCGTGGCCAGAGGCATCGCCAGCCAAGAAGAGGTGGATCTGATGCGCGAGACCGGCCGTAAGGTCTTTCTCATCCTGGAGAAGGCCTGGGCCAAACAGGACGTGACGTTGGTGGATTGCAAGATCGAATACGGCCGCGCCGTCTCCGACGGCAGCCTGTTGGTGGCCGATGTCATCGACAACGACTCTTGGCGCATTTGGCCCGGCGGCGACAAGAATCGCATGTTGGACAAGCAGATCTACCGCGACATGCCCGAGGTCACCGATGAGCGGCTGCGAGCGCTGCTGGCCAAGTACGAAATCGTGGCCGAGATGACCGACAAGTTTGTCGAGGACTAACAAGACACACCAGGGAGGAATGTCGCTCACATGGCCGGACAAGTCGTCATTGTTATGGGCTCCAAGGGTGATTTGGAGCACGTTCAGCAGATCGCCGAGCAGCTCGACGAACTGGGCGTGCGCTATAGCAAGCGGGTGGCCTCGGCGCACAAGAGCGTACGCCATTTGTTGGCGCTCTTGGAACAGTATGAAGAGGCGGATGGCCCGCTGGTCTATATCGCCGTCGCCGGGCGCTCTAACGCCTTGGCCGGAATGATAGACGCCAACACCGTCCATCCGGTGGTCACCTGCCCGCCGATCTCTTCGGCCTTTGGGGGCGCCGACATCTATTCCTCCTTGCGCATGCCCAGTGGGGTCGCCCCTATGGTCGTGCTCGATCCCAAGGCCGCTGCGTTGGCCGCCTGCAAGATCCTGGCCACGTCAGATGCCGCGCTGGCCGCGCGCATCGCGGCCTATCAGGCAGAGATGACGCAACAGATCATCGCTGCGGATAAAAGTCTGGCTTGATGTGTCGATAGTTCGTTTTTAACCTGCCGTTCGAGAGGGACAATATGGTTGCGCAGAATTGCCTCCCCGATAGGCTCGGTGAGGCTTGTGGCGTTTTCGGGATTTATGCTCCAGGCATAGCCGTCGCCCGCGTGACGTTCTTTGGGCTTTACGCCCTGCAACATCGCGGCCAGGAAAGCGCTGGCATCGCCGTTTCCGATGGGTTGCGGGCCACGCTGTTCAAAAAGATGGGGCTGGTATCGCAGGTCTTTGACGAAGAGAACCTGGCCCCGTTGCAAGGGCATATTGCCATCGGGCATGTGCGCTATTCCACCGCCGATTCCTCGCGCATCATCAGTGCCCAACCCTTCCTGCTCGAGTCAGCTTTGGGCCCCGTCGCCGTGGCTCATAACGGCAACCTGGTCAACACCGAAGACCTGCGCCAGGAGCTGTTCCAACGCGGCGTCGGGCTGGTGTCTTATTGTGACACCGAAGTCATAATCCAGATACTGGCCGGCGCGCCGGGGCACACTTGGCCGGAGCGCATCAGCCACTTGATGAGCAAGGCCTTAGGCGCCTACTCGTTGACTATCTTGACCCGCGACACCCTGTACGCCGTGCGCGACCCTTGGGGCTTTCGCCCGTTGAGCATGGGGCGCCTCGATGGCGGCTGGGCCGTGGCCTCCGAGAGCTGCGCCCTGCAGACCGTCGGCGCCACCGACATCCAAGAGATCGAGCCGGGCATGATCGTCGAGATCGGTGAGCATGGCGTGCGTCATATTCGCGGCGCTCAGCCAGGCAAGTCGAATCTGTGCATCTTTGAATACATTTATTTCGCCCGCCCCGATAGCCACATCGATGGCCAGTTGATCCACGAGGTGCGCCAGGCGCTGGGGCGCGAGTTGGCTCGCGAGCACCCGGTGCAGGCCGACCTGGTTATGCCGGTGCCCGATTCGGCCACGCCGGCGGCCATCGGCTTTGCCCAAGAGTCGGGCATCCCTTATGGGGAAGGGCTGATCAAAAACCGCTACATCGGCCGCACCTTTATCCAGCCCGACGACCGCTTGCGGAAGGCGGGCGTCGCGCTGAAATTCAACCCTCTGGCGCAGATTTTGCAGGGCAAGCGCGTTGTGGTGGTGGACGATTCCATCGTCCGAGGGAACACCAGCGGGCCGATCGTCGACCTGCTGCGCCGCGCCGGCGCGCGCGAGGTGCACATGCGCATCTCCTCGCCTCCCATTCGGCACCCCTGCTTTATGGGCGTGGATATGGCCACCTATGATGAGCTCATCGCCCATCGTCTTTCGGTCGAAGAGATCTGCGCGCACATCGGCGCCGACTCGCTGGGTTATCTGAGCCTGGAAGGGATGATGCGCGCCGTCCGGCGGCCCATGAGCCGCTTTTGCGTGGCCTGTTTTTCCGGCGAGTATCCCTTTGAGCAAAAGGCGGGCGGCTTTGTCCGCGAGCCCGAGAGCCTGTGCGAAGTCGTAGGAGGATAACGCAGTGGCCAAGGTCTTGGTTGTGGGCTCCGGCGGCAGGGAACATGCCCTCGCGTGGGCCCTTCACCGTTCGCATGATATCCAAGAAGTGCACGTTGCGCCGGGCAATGGCGGCACCGCCGAGCTGGCCACCCAAGTGCCCATCGCAGCCGAGGACATCGAGGCCCTGGCCGACTATGCCGAGCAGCAGCAGATCGACCTCACCGTCGTAGGGCCTGAGCTGCCCCTGGCCTTGGGCCTGAGCGATGTCTTTCGGGCCCGCGGCCTGCGCGTCTTTGGCCCCACAGCCGCCGCTGCCCGAATCGAGTCTTCCAAGGCCTTTGCCAAAGATTTCATGCGCGCCCACTCTATCCCTACCGCCGAATACGGCATCTTTGACGATTACGACCTGGCGCTGAGCTACCTGGAGGATCATTCGGCGCCCCTCGTGATCAAGGCGGACGGCCTGGCCGCCGGCAAGGGGGCTATCGTCTGCCAGACGGACGAACAGGCTCGCCAAGCGCTAGACAAGATCATGAAAGAGCGCGTTTTTGGCCCGGCGGGTGACATCGTGGTCATCGAAGAGTTCCTCACCGGCCAAGAAGTGACCGTGCTGGCCTTTTGCGACGGACGCACCGTCGCGCCGATGATCCTTTCTCAAGACCACAAGGCCGCCTATGACGGCGATCGCGGGCCGAACACCGGCGGTATGGGCTGCTACGCCCCGGCTCCGGTCATGGACAAAGCCATGTTCGAGCGGGTCGTCGCCGAGGTGTTGCAACCCGCAGTGGATGGCCTGGCCGCGGCCGGCACCCCTTACGTCGGCGTGCTCTATGCTGGCCTGATGGTTTCGGAAGACCGTTTCTACGTGCTCGAGTTCAACTGCCGCTTTG
>JACIWY010000327.1 GCA_014360745.1 Chloroflexota bacterium | reverse complement strand
CGGGCCAGGGGTTCGCTTGCGGCGCTCTTGAGCGGGGGCGAGAGAAGCAGCAGGAAATAGCCATCCTCGCCCTCCGGTTTGTAGCTGATCAAGTTCACGCCCAGGTCGTCCTCACCGAGGCTGTAGTAGAGCAACAGGTCGCGATCGGGCACCACGTCTTTTTCGCGATAGGAAACGGTCGCCTCGTGCGGGCCGTCTCGCCGCACGTCCACTTCATGGCTGGGGGAGTAGACGGCCTTGATCTCGGAATGTGAACGGATCTCGACGGTGACGGCGGCTTCCTCCAGGGGGCGGGTGGAGAATTTCTCCGTGTTCAGTGGATAGACATAACGGACCAGGTCGCTGTCGCGCGGTAGCACCTCGCTGTACTCCAACTCGACGCGCTTTTCGCCATATCCCGGAATGGGATAGATGCGGGCGCGAAAAGCGTTGCGGCCGGCATATTCCAGTAGGGCAGGGTCGCGCTGCTGGCGCACGATCTCCTCGTAGATGCGGCGCGCCTCCTCGCTGTCGAGCGCTTGGGCTTCGAGGCGTTGACCATCGACCCACAGGGCAAAGCTAGAGATGCTGGCCCCCTCCGGCAAGGGAAAGATATACTCGCCCTCGATGTCTTGGGGGTTCTCGTTGAGGAAGACCTGATCCACATGAGTGGTGGCCACGCCATCCTCGATGGTCACCGTCACGCGATGATATTTGATGGCCAGGCTGCGCAGGGGCGGCGCGGGGCGGCCGGGCCTGGGGCGCGGCACGATGATGCCATCGGCAACGGCGGTCAACGTCATCGTTGCAAAAAGAAACAAAAACAGGGCCATGACGATCCAGGGCTTGCGCATCTCGGCTCCTCCACAGCACCTATGCTCAAAGTAACAAGGTCTGCGTGTGAGACGTTGGAGGAGACAGGAACGTTCCAAGGGAAAGGAGGGCCGGCGATAGGGCGCCGCTTTTACTCGAAGGCGAACGTGTCGAGCATTCGCTCTGCCTCTTGTCCTAGCGGCGTGAGCTGAAAGATATGCTCGCCCCGGGCAACATAGATCCACCAGCCGGGGGCCATCAGGGTCGAGGATACGATCTTGAGCCCGGAGACGTGCGCCAACGTCACCGGCTCGCTAACCCAACCCGCCTGCGGGCGAAACAATTGGTGAGCCCGCAACCATTCTTCAAGGGAAAGTCGCTCGCCGTTTTCAAAAACGCGCACGCTGAAGGCGGGCGGCGCGATAGCCGCCACATCGCCCCGTGGATCGCGAAAATCCACCCCCGCGACTGGGGACGGGTCTAGCGTCGCGAGCATGCGCTCATCGAGGGTTTCGATTACCAAGTGAGGCGGATACGAGAGGCGAAACCGGTATTCTCGGTTGGTGTAGGTAAGCCAGGTAGCCGTGTCGCTTAGCTCCTCGGTTTCCTCCCCTTCGTGGGGGCCGGCGCCCGGGAGCTGGCCGGCGGATGAATTGGATGTTGCGCCCTCAGTGGGAGGCGGCGTCCCGTCACCTGCCCCCCCAACGTCATTGGGGCCGCCCACAGGGATCGTCCGCCCCAATGTCCTAGTAGAGGGGCCTTCCGGCCAACGGCCCATCTTGGCCTCGATCGGCACACAGGCGCTCAACACAACGACCACCATAGCCAGCATGACCCAAACGCTTATACATGGCCGCCACATAGCGGACCTCCCGACGTCCCCTCGCGAGATATAATCTTTATTGGCTGGAACGTCGAACGGCCTGTGTTTGTTCCTTTCGCGATGGCAAAGGAGGCCCACGGCCAAGACCGTGGCCCCCTTGCCAAACGAGTTGGCTAACAACCTTCGGCAGTGCACAGGGGCACGATATTCGAGGAGCTAAACCGCGCCCCGTAGAAGGTGTTGCCCCAGGTCGGGCCGGAGAGCCCTCCGCTCACCACCGAGTTCACATAGTTGTTCGCGCCGCTTTGCTCAGGAGCAAAGACGCGAATCCACGGGCCGCCGCTGCTGCCGTGCATCATGTTGCAGCCCATACCTAGGATGTCGGTGGCCTGCTTGAATGACTCGGCCGCGCAGACGTAGGTGTATTTGCCGCTGCTCAAGTTGCTCGGGTAGCCAATGGCGTGCATGTGTTGGACATAGCCATAGTTCCACGAGCGCCCCAGCCAGCCCGTATAGTAGGTGACCGTCTTGCCAGCGCTGTTTTTGCCCAGGCGGATGAGGGCCACGTCGTAACGTCGCCCGGCCATCGAGCTCGAAGCGTCCCTCCAGGCCGTGAGGATGCGCGCTCTCGTGGCGGGGAAGGAGCCGTACGGCGCCGCGCCGTCGCGATCGGCGGGGACAAAGGTCCAGCCACTCTTCCATTCGTTGGTGTCCGTGTCATAGACGCAGTGCGCGGCGGTCACGACGATATTGTTGCTGCTGATGACCGCACCACTACAATATCCACCTCCGGTGATATAGACCCTGCCTACGGCCTTGTAAGGGAACCGTTTGTGCATGGTCGTGTAACGGTTGGCCAGGTAGCTGGTATACACACCGGCCGAGCCAAAGGTCGAGTCGTCGGCCTCTAGTGCAGCGGCCATCGCCGCCCATTCCTCGGGGAATTGCCTTCGGGCCACGGCATTGGCCCCCGGCTTGGGGCTGCCGCCCGGGGCGGAGCCCGGCTCCCCGAACATCGTCTCCACGGCCTCCCGTTCGAGCGGCTCCACCGGGCCGGCGGGGAAGGTCAACGGCTGAGCGGCCCGCCGCGCCTCGCGCGTCCACATCTCAAGCGCCGCTTCCTGTGCCTCTTTGGGCACCTCGATCCAGAGCGTCTGGTTATCCGTCTGCTCGACGAGGGCATCCCCTCGGGGGAACCCCGCCCCTGCGCCGGAGGCGATTAGCAGGCTGATAAGCAGCAGGCATACCGCGGTGCATACAATCCTTCGCAACATGGTTGGTCTTCTTTGCACGCTTGCCAAGTCCGGTTCGACATAACGCTATCGGTTAACTCGCGTACAAACGACTCGCCGCCCATGGCGGCGACAGACACTTATCCATGCATTTTGCTGGTGGGGTAGGGGGATCTCGTCAATTGTCCGCTGGCCTGCCTCGTCCGTTGCGGATGACCAACGAAACCGCACCACCACTGAACGAGAGGTTTGCGAATAGTGAGAAGTGAAACTTTGGAAGCTCTAAACGGAGAGCTGCTGCTTCTATAATATAATATACCATGGTATAGGCAATTTGTCAAGGAGGATAAATATAAAATAAAAAACCAACATGGGAGGACAGCCTGAGGTAATATATGACTTCTAGCACCTATTTTGCTTTGATTTACGATTAAGGGGGATGCAAGGACCCGATTCTGGCTATTTAGGGCATCGATATGGCTGGGAAGTACAAGTTGCCGACCTTTACGGTGGGCGATCGGAAAAACCAACAGGCCTGGGAGGAACTACCATTTCAGATTCAAATGTGCAGGTTGGTTCCCCAATAATCCTCTAACCAAGGCCCCTCTACTTTCAGGAGACGGTTGAAACACTCCTTGATTCGAGCTGGAGTGCTGCTTGCCGCTGTGGCCGGATCGATAGCACAGGCCAGGTAAGCTTTGACCAAATCTCGTTCAAGAAAGGCATCGCTTGCCAAGGTCTGCATATCCGCCAAGCCCCGACAGAGTGCCGCCAGGTGTATCGGCAGTGCCCCGACATGCTGAGGTCTGACACCGGTGCGGTCAGCTATACAGGGCACCTCGACACAATAACCATTCGGCAGATTAGTAATCATGCCATCGTTCAGTACATTCAAGTGCATACGGTAAACGGCGTCTGTCTCTAGTGCGTGGATAATGTGAGCCCCATATTCGAAAGATCTCTGCAAAGCCAAAGGTTTGCGTCCGTCCAATTGTTGGATCAGATCCGAATCCGTGCTCCATCGAGGTGCGGTCTTGTCGTACTCAGGGGTCGTTTCTCGTGGACGCAGGAAAACGGCTTCGCGGTCAGCTTGACGCGGTACAAAATAGGGCAAATACTCAGCACAATGCCAAGAGGACTCGGTCGTCCAATAACCGAAATGCTTAAGCAGCTCGAACTGCACGGCACGAGATTTGTAAATCGTTGGATCTTCTGCCGCCCGCAGCAAGTCTGGATAGGCACTCCGCCCATCCAGATATTCTAGTCGCAGGAACCAGTTCATATGATTCACCCCTGCGGCCACATATCGAAATTCCTTGTGGGGGTGTTTTAGCCACTCGGCAATGTCGCGAATAGAGTAACCGATATTATGACACAATCCTAATGTGTGTATCCTAGGGCAAGCTAGATTCAACACGCGAGTTAACATGGACATGGGATTCACGTAATTAATAAGATAAGCCCCCGGACAACGTTTCTCCATATCTTTACCAATGGCAACCATTTCGGGTGCAGTACGCATAAGACGGAAGACACCACCGATTCCAGCTGTATCTCCGATCCCTTGATAAATGCCAAATTCCTTGGGGATGGATATTTCGTAATGATACGGTACGCCCCGGTAAGCCGGCCCACCTTGTGCAAACGAAGTAATTACATAATTCGCACCTTCGAGCACTCCATTTCGCCATCCCAACACGGCCGCAATTTTAGTAGGGGCTTTGTAATGTTTTACAACTTTATGGGCA
>JACIWY010000326.1 GCA_014360745.1 Chloroflexota bacterium | reverse complement strand
ACATCGCCACCTACCGTATCGGCGTTCAGACCGGTAAGCTGACCTTTACCGGCCAGATCATCCGCGTGCCCACGCCCGTGTGTATCAAAATCATGCCCGCCGGGGCCTAACTCACCTTTGGTTGGAAGGGGCAGAAGCGCGCTGCCCCTTCCAACGTTGCCGATTTGCTTCCATGTGACCGGGAAAGTATCGAACAGATCGGATCGCTCAACGCCAGCCTTTGATCCATACCGGATTCCAGCATTCGGCGTCGACTTCCAATTGTCGCAGCCCCGATCCGTCGGCGTTCATGACCCAGATCTGGTTAAGCCCTGTGCGATTGCTGTGAAAGACGATCTG
Organism: Chloroflexota bacterium; assembly: GCA_014360745.1. GTDB lineage: Bacteria > Chloroflexota > Anaerolineae > UBA1429 > UBA1429 > JACIWY01. The sequence continues at coordinate 4,259 of JACIWY010000326.1, read as the reverse complement.
CCGGCCGTCGGGCGAAAAGCTCGGATGCTTGTCTGAGGGCCAACCATCATCCTGGGTGAGCTTGGTGGAACGAGGCGAGGAGCGTAGAGAGCCCGGAATTTCGACGACAAAGATATCGTCGTCACCCTCTTGGTTCGAAGCGTAGGCGATGCGTTGGCCGTCGGGCGCCCAGGCCATGTCATACGCTTTGCCGCTGCCGACGAAGGTCAATTGCAATCCGGATTCGACCCCATTCGTGGTCAAAAAGAGATCCAAGCCGTGTGCCCCCTTGTTCTGATAGACGGCGCTCCGGCCATCGGGCGAGACGAGTTCCCGTTCGCAAGAGACCTCATAGGCCCAGGGGTCCAACAAGTAGGCCAAACGGGATCCATCAGGCTCGGCCAACAGAATGCGTCCCTGGCCGCGCCGCCCACCGAGCAGATAAGAGCGAAAAGCGATCTTGCCCACCAGCGCCTGCGGCACCGCGCGGGGGGTGGGGCTCGGGGTGTGGGTGGGATCCAGATAGAGAGCCAATGCCTCGCGGTCGGCAAGCAGCACATAGAGTGGGGTAGGGGTAGTCGTCGGTTGGGGCGAAGCTGTGACCACCCTTGACGGCAGGGGCGTCGGCGTGCCTGTGGTCGCCGCGACGGCCTCCAGCCATAGCCAGGCGTACGTGGCGGTTCGTGCATTCCCCGGGGTGGGCGTGTTGGTGATGACCAAAGGCGCCGGCGTGAAGGTGGTGGTGACGAGGCGATAGGAGCGGCCCTCTGCCGTCGCGAGCCGCGTCAGCTCTTGGCGCAAACCCACAATGCGCGTGGCAGCCTCGAACACGTCCCGCGGGGTAGGTGCCGGCGTGATCAGCCAGACGCCGGGCCTCGGCGTCGGCGCTTGGGCTTTTACATGCCCCTCGGCGGTTAATGGCCATCCACAATCCGCAACCCCTCCCAAGACTAACATCAGGCTGGCGACAGCCAGCGCCACAAGCCCGATCTTCCCTTGTCTCATGCACACCCTCGATGTGTGGGAATGGTGAATTGCCAAGCGCCGATGCTTAGGCAGCTTGGGCGCGCCGCTCGCGCAAGAGCGCCAGGAGCTGATCGTAGGATGTGACGAACTTTTGCACGCCTTCATCCTCCAATTGCTGAGTGACGGCGCGGATATCGATGCCCACGTCGGGCAGGTGATCGAGTACCCAGAGGGCCTCGTCCACGTCTTGTTCCAGACGTGGAGCGGGTTGACCATGGTCTCGATAGGCCTCGATCGTCGTGAGGGGCAACGTGTTCACCGTGTCCGGCCCGATGAGTGCCTCTACATATTTGACATCGCTATAGGCCGGGTTCTTGGTGCTCGTGCTGGCCCACAACAGGCGCTGTGGGCGGGCGCCCACCTCGGCCAACTTGAGCCAGCGCTTGGTCGCCATGACCTCTTTCCAGATCTGATAGGCCCGCCGTGCGCTGGCGATGGCCACCTGGCCGAGCAATCTCTTGGCCGTCGGCGCTCTCTCCCCGCCCTCTTTGAGACGCGTTTCCAGGCGGGGATCGATGAGCACGTCGATGCGGCTCAGGAAAAAGCTGGCCACAGAAGCCACTTGGGCAAGGGGTTTCCCGGCCGCCAACCGGTCTTCCAAGCCGGCCAAGAACGCGCTCAGCACCTGGCGGTATCGCGGTAGGCCGAAGAGCAAGGTCACGTTGACGTTTATCCCCTCGGCGAGGAGCTGCCGAATGGCGGGAAGCCCTTGGGCAGTGGCCGGCACCTTGATCAAGATGTTGGGGCGGCCCAAAGCTGCCCAATAGCGTCGCGCCTCTGCGATGGTGCCCTGCGTGTCGTAGGCCAAATGCGGGGAAACTTCTAGGCTGACGAAGCCGTGCCGCCCTTCGCTCTCGTCGAACATGGGGCGGAACAGATCCGCCGCGGCCCCCACATCTTCCAGAGCCAATGTGTCATAGATCTCGGCCTCGCTTTTGCCCGCGCGGGCCAAGCGTCTGATCTCTTGGTCATAGTCCGCGCTGCTGCTGATCGCCTCATATAGAATAGACGGGTTGGAAGTCACGCCGCGTATGCCATCCTCAGCGATGAGCCTCGGCAGTGCCTCATCCAACATGCTGCGTTGTATATAGTCCAGCCAAATGCTCTGCCCATATTCTTGAAGTTTCTTGAGCGGGTTCGTGATCATTTTTTTTCTTCCTCCTGCGGCAACTATTCCGGCATGTCCGATATTTGTCGCCTCTTCAAGATCGTGTCATTCGGCCGGTGGCGAAGGATGCCGGCTTGGTTGTATCCAGAGTGAAGTGAGAGAGCGTTCGCCCGCATTTCGCCCCTTATTCTAACAAAGGCGGGCATACTCCGCAATCTTGTCGTTTGTGGAAGCCCTTTATTCCTCAGCAGTCTGTGCCCGGCCGATGGTTGGAGCCGATTCTCGCTCAAAGCGCCCCAGTACCGGGTTGCTTGCTCCATAGGCTGCCAGCAACACTGTGGCCGCCCCCGCCACGATAAAGGGTATGCGCACGCCGAACACATCTGCCGCGGGCCCGGCCATCGCCAAGCCGATCGGCACGGCGAGCATAAATCCGCTCTGCAAGAGGGTGAATACCCGCCCCTGTATATGCGCCGGCACGGTGGCTTGAAGCATGGCCATAAAGGCTCCGTCGAGAATAGGCGTCATAAAGTGGGCCAGCGTCGCACCGACCACGGCCAGGCCAAAGACGCGCTGGGGTGCCAGGCCGATAAGGGCCAAGCCCACGCCGCGCCAAGCCAATGCCGATAGCACGGTGACGACTTTGCGACGAAAGCCGCCCCACACGCTCAGCGTCATCCCTCCGGCTACCATGCCGATGCCGGCCAGAGATTGCAAAAAGGCCAGATCCAGCGCACCCTTTTGAAAATGATTCGTGATCATCAGAGGCAGTAGCGATGTGGCCGGCATCATGAGCATATTGATGATCAGCCCCATGCCGATGGCGGTGCGCAACGCCGGCCATCCTGTCACCAGACGCAAGCCTTCTCCCAGGTCGTGCAGCATGGCCCGTGGCAGCGATCCCGTCGGCTTTGCCCCTTTTGAGGGGACCGCGCCTTCCGGATGGGGGATGCGAATGAAGGCCAAACTGCCCACCGCCGGCAATGCCGTGCCCACGTCGATGGCCAGGATACCCTGCATAGGCAAAATGTCTAACAACAACGCGCCCAAGGGGGGCGCCACGATGCCGGCCAGGCCCACCAGCCCTTGGTTCATCCCGCCTACCCGCGCGAGGTGTCGATCCGGCACCAACATGGTCGTGGCGGCTTGCATCGCCGGCCACTGAAAGGCGCCGCCCAAGGAGCGCAGGAACATCAGCCCCAGGATGTGCCACACCTGAGCCCGGCCCAAGGCAAACAACGCGGCCAACCCCACCGTGGCCAATGCGATACAGGAGTCGGAGAGCATCATCGTGCGGCGACGATCCCAGCGGTCGACGAGCACCCCGGCAAAAGGGCCGAGCAGGATCTGCGGCAACATAGCCATCAAGGTGGCGGCTGCCAACACGGTAGCCGAGCCACTCTCGCGGGTCAGCCACCATACCAGGGCAAATTGCACCAGGCGGCTGCCGAAAAGCGAAAAGGCCTGGCCGGTCCATAGGACGATGAAAGGGGCCATGGAACGCGGCGTCTCCCGCTCTATGGCCGAGCTTTCTGCATACGGCATGTGCTATTGCCTCCGCTTTTTGCCCTCGGAGCGATTGTTCGTTATCGGTAATTGATGGGAGGAGTATAGACCATCCTGAGGCGTAGGGGAAATCTTGGCCAAGACAGCCGCATAGGCCGCATGTCAAAGATGAGGAGAGAGGAAGCAGAACTTTTGGCGCGGGGAGAGCCGTTCGATCGGCTGAAAGCCAGGGAGCGTAGGCAAAAAGGCGCTCCAACGTCCGGGAATCCCCAAGGTCTCTTTAGCTCACAAAGGTTAGGCCCACTTCATCTTGCGCACTCCTTCAAATCTGCGCCTATTGTACCTGCTGCGGGCTCTGGCGAGCATGAATAAACGGTGAACGTGGGCTAAATCGGGCGTAATAATCATCGGGCGTTCGCCTTCGAGCGCCATCAATTTGAGGAGAAATGAATCTGTCTACCAATAATCAACTATCAGATATGCCCGTATCTTGGAAACATTCTATTCGTCTTGTTAGTTGACGGATTCACCATGCTAGCCTCTTGACCTCCATCCTTCCCTTGCCGGTTTTGGTGGATCCTTCATCGCGGAAGAGGGTGGCGCCAGGCTGAAGCGGAGCGAAGGGGAATCCATTTAGTCA
>JACIWY010000325.1 GCA_014360745.1 Chloroflexota bacterium | reverse complement strand
AATTAATAGACATGGGCAAGCTATTACATTATCTGACAGAGAAAAACCTCCCCCTATCAGAGTTTATTAGAAGAAATTAATCCTCAATGGTTATCGCCTTCACCGGGCAGAGGGCGGCACAGATACCGCAGCCCAGGCAGGCAGCGGCGTCGATTTGGGCCACGTCGTTGACCAGGGTGATGGCGTCGCAATGCCCGGGCTTGAGGCAGGTTCCACAACCTATACATAAATCCGCATCGACGACGGGGGTCCCTGCCAGGGGGCGCAAAGCTTCGGCAGCACGGAATTGCCCCAAAGAACAGCCGATGAGCGCCTCATAGTTCTCGTAACCCTCGGCGGCCATAAAGCGCTGTATCCCCTGAAGGAGTTCGGGGATCGTCTCCCAGCCATACCACATAAGCGCCGTGCAGACGGTAAAGAGGGTGGCGCCCCACATCATGTATTGCACGGCGTGCTCCCAGGTCTCGATCCCTCCGCCGCCGATGATGGGCACCCGACAGCGACGGGCCAGTTGGGCCACCATGGCGAACCCCATGAGCCGCGCCGCCGGTCCGCCGAGGCTGCCCATGCTGGCCCCCTCTAACAAGGGGTAGACGCGCTCCGGATGGTAAATATCCATGGGGGGCAGGCTGAGTTGCGCCCCGGCCACGCAGATGCCGTCGGCGCCGCCGGCCTCGCAGGCCAGGGCCACGTCCACCAGGCTGGTGACATTGGGCGTGAGCTTGCACACCACGGGGATATTGACGCTCTCCTTGAGCGCGCGCGTGATCTCTTCGGCCAGGGTGGGGTTCTGGCCGGGCACGGCCCCACCGCTTGGTCCCTCTTGCCCCAGGCTTCTGGCCGTCAGGCTGAGGTTGGGGCAAATAAAGTTGGCCTCGATGATGTCTGCGCCGGCATTCTCTAGCGAACGGGCGATATGCGCCCAGCCCTCCAGATCGTCGGAGGAATGGGTGATGTTGCAAAAATAGATCAGGTCACCGGTGTAGCGTTTGCCCTCTTCCACCAAACGGACGCCCTCCTCCAGATCGAGGCGGCGGTCATGGCAGACGATGCTCCCTTCGCGGGGGTTGTTGTACATGCGCAATTGGCCGTAGAAGGGCTGTTTGAGGAAGGTGAGCTTGGTGCTCACCGCGGCTGCGCCGGCCTCGGCTGCCGCACGCAACCACTTGACGCGGGCGGTAAGGGGGCTCGAGGCCACGACGTAGGGATTTTTGAAATGCAGGCCGGCGAATAAAACCATAATTATTCCACCTTCTACATCGAAAATAGTAGTGAATAGAACATGGATAAGCAGGATTAAGGGGATTATGGAATACAAGAAAATCCAATTGAATATGAAAATCTATATCCAAACAATATTTAGCCGGGATGGCGTTTAAGCCGCGCCATCTCTTGGAACGTCTCTTCGATGTAACGGGCGGTGCCGGCTACGATCGCCTCCAGGGCGGCGGCCCCGCGCTCGACGTCGCTTTGGCTGGGGCGGCCCCATACCCCTTGCGGGCAAAGAGTAGAAAAGGGCACGGCGTCCAAGATGGCCGCTTTTTGGCTCGGCACATGGTCGAGGTTGTTGTCACGTATTCTCTCTAGCCGCACCAACTCGGGCCAGAGGTGGAGCATCAACGAGGTCACCACCTCGCCGCCGTGGAAATCGTCTCGCGCGCTGGGGAACAGCTCTTCTAGTGGGGGCGTAGCCACGGTCAGCGGCTGGACCCATAGAGCGTCCAGGTCGGGATGTTCGTAGTTCAGGCGGCGCACCGCCGTCTTGACGATACGGTTCTCGCGGGGCAGCGCCGTCGTACAGCCTGCGCCACCCAACCCTGCCAATACCGCCAGCCGGCGCACGCCGGTCTGTAGCAGAGAATAGCCGAGATCCGTCAATGTGGCCAAAAGAGTGCGCCAGGAGAGGCCGACCGCACCGGGGAACCCGGCATAGGCGCCGCTTTGGCCGAAGGGCAGCGTCGGCAGCAGGTAGACGTCGCCGGGCAGCCGCTCGGCGACGCGACGGGCGATAGCATCCAACAAGCGATTCTGGGTGTCTAGGGGGAGATGGGGACCATAGGGCTCGATGGCGCCCACGGGTAAAAGGGCGGTCAGCCCCGTCGCGCTGCGCAAATCCCAGCTCGTGTGATGCCAATCATATATGCTCACGCTAACCCCCGCAGAACGGCGATCTCATCGAACGCAGCCAGAAGGCGCCGGGCCAACCGTTCGGCTCCGATATCCAATATGGCGCGCCCCTCCTCGACACTCCCCTGGCTCGGGTAGCCCCAAACGCCATGGGGCGAGATCTGGGGCATGGTGGCGTAATCCAGGAACTCGCGCCCCACCGACGGGCTGAAATCGTGCCGTTCGCTGCGTACATGTTCGGGGTCGATGGCCAGCATCGTCGAGGTCTCGCCTGCGCCGGCGTGAATATCCCCGCCGGTGACCCGGCCGGAGGGGCCCTCTGCTGCGACCCAGGAAGCGACGTTCAGCACGATGGCCTGCTTATATAACCGGTTCAGCTCGCAGATTTCATCGTCCAAGCAAAAATTGCCGCCGTGGCTGTTCAACACGGCGATGCGACGTATTCCCTGGTCGATCAGTGAGGAGGCTAAATCACGAAGGACATCGCCCAGCGTTTTGGGCGTGAGCCATGCGCTGCCCGGCATGGAGCCATGGCACTGGCTCAAGCTATAGGGAAGGGCTGGCAGGAGGTAAACGTCACGTTCGGCACCGATATACTCGGCGACGCGGCGGGCCGTGGCCTCCGCCGTCATCCAGTCGGTGCCCAAAGGCAGATGATGGGAATGTTGCTCCACCGCGCCGATGGGCAAGATGGCTATCTCAATGCGAGCTTGGTGCAATTCCTCACTGGTGGCGCGTGAATCGTAAAGCATGGTCCCTCCGGCGGATGGGCATCGGCCTCAGGCATCCCAGGCCAGATGGCCATAGGTCTGGCGCAAAAAGGCGATCTCCTCAGGCGATAGTTTGGGCCCGCTTATATCGCGCACGTTCTTGCGCAAATGGTCGATGTTGCCGGTACCTATCAACACGGTGGACACCTCTTGCGGTACGGCGGCAAAAAGGTAGGCGATCCGGGTCACATCTGTTGTGGCCTTGCCAATGCGCCCCAGGCCCAATGGGTCGTTGATGCTGGGGCGGGGGATATCGAGCCAACCCTTGTCGATGAACTCGTTCATCCGCCGGACTGCCTCGTCCGGAGTGCGCAGTGAGGTGCGCACCGGAGCCATGACGAAAATGCCAACATTGTGCTGCCTGGCCAGGGGAAAGACTTTATGCTCGGCCTGCTGATTCAGGATGCCATAGTGCACCATGCAGGTGTCATGGATGCCTTCCGCTAGAGCCACGTTCAGCATCTCGTGCTGCGGATCGTTGGCTACCGTCTCGGTGATACCCAAGAAACGCACTTTGCCCTGCTCTTGGGCGCGTAAGGCCACGGGGTGAAAGCGATCTATCACCGTGCGATACTCCTCGGGCGCCACGCCGTGATACTGGAGCACGTCGATCGTTTCCAGGCGTAAGCGGCGCAGGCTCTCCTCCAGTTGGGCCATAAGCGCCTGGGGATCTTGCTTGAGAGCGTTCCCTTCGTGGGGCTGGAACTTGGTGGCTACAATGAAACGGTCTCGTGGCACACCCTGCAGCCCTGCACCCAGCAATTCCTCGCTCTTGCCGTAGGCGGGAGAGGAATCAAAAATGTTGATGCCCAGATCGAGCGCAACGCGGACGAGGCGCTGTGATTCCTGGGCGCTCAGGCCGGCCTTTTGCCCGAGTTGAGCCGGCCCGCCGGTGCCCAACCCCGCTATCGACACCTGGAGGCCGGTGCTGCCCAATGGGCGATATTCCATATCAGTTCCTCCGAGTTTGCGGTTTTTAGAGCAGGCGTCCGAGGGGATGGGCCGCCTCGGACGGTGATGGAGACAGTTTAACATGCCAGGGCGCGCGGCGTCAATCTGCGACGAGTTCCTCGGCCTCTTTTTCGGCTCTCGGCACCTCCTCGCGCACCCATTCCTGGACTAGTTCCTGGCGAGAGGTGACCGGTGAAGCAAAGCGGGGGGCCAAGTGGATGGCGTCGCGCGGGCAGCTCAGCTCGCACAAGCCACAATTGCCGCAGCGATCGTGTTGCAGGCGCACGCGAATGACGAGGCTTCCTTCGCGGTCGGCCGAGCGGGTCACTTCCAGCCCGCTGGAGGGGCAGGCGCGGGCGCAGCGCCCGCAGCCCACGCAGGCGGCTATATCTACTACCACTTGGCCGCGATAGCTATCCTGAAGTTTTAGCGGGCCTTTGGGATAGGCCACGGTTACACGGGGCTGCAAAAGCCTACGGATGATGTGAGGCACTAGGTGGCTGCGCGACGATTTCCGGTCCACTGCCCTACCTCCCTAACCATAGGCTGGTAAAGATCTGCAGGATGCCCAACGGCACCAGGGTACGCCAACCGATCTCGGCCACCTGGTCGATGCGCAGCCGGGCGTACAAGGTCTGGATGAAAGTCAGCCCTACGAGGAACGATAGCACCTTGAGCACATAGATCCAAAAGCCCCAGGGACCCCAGATGCGATCTGCACCGCCCAGATAGACGGCCACTAATAGATTGATGCCCA
>JACIWY010000324.1 GCA_014360745.1 Chloroflexota bacterium | reverse complement strand
TCCAGCAGCAAGTGTTGGCGCTGCGTTTTGGGGAACAATTGGCCACCCATGAAGTGGCCGCAGTGATAGGGAAGAAGCCCAACGCCGTGGCGGTGTTACAACACCGCGCGTTGGCGGCGTTACGCCGGATTCTGGAAGCGATGGAACGGTACTGATCGCATGAAGCGCAGACGAATTTCCGCCCAAGAATTGGATGCCGCATTGTCCGAGTTGGCCCAGCTCGGCGATATCGATGCTGTGTTAAGGCGCCATCCGGAACGCGCGAGGGACCTGGAGCCCCTGTTATATACGGCGAGCCGCGTTAGAATCCATTATGCGTCGGTGCCCGAGGCGCCTGGGGGGCTGGCCGCTGGGCGTAGGCGATTGATACAGGCCGCGGCGCAAATGCGCAAGGCTCGCACTCGAACCTCGGGGCTGGCCCGCTTGCGGGTGCAGTGTGCGCCACTGTACAGGCCGTCGCCGGCCTGGAGGGTGATGGTCGCCGTCCTGGCCGTGGTGCTGTTCCTCTCCTCGCTTGGTGGAGGGGCGGTGTGGGCCAGCGAGAAAAGCTTGCCGGGAGATCCGCTCTATCCGGTCAAATGGGTTGTTGAAGATGTGCGCTTGACCTTGAAGCCGGAGCCCGAATCTCGCGTGGCCCTGTCTTTGCATTTCTGCGACGAGCGCCTGGAGGAAATTCAGACCATCCTCTTTCGCGGCGACCAGCCGGTGCCGGAAAAGGTGGTACAGCGTTTGGAGTGGCAATTCAGGTATGCTGTGGAGTTGGCCGCCTCGACGCAGAACGCCCAGGGCCAACCCTTGTTGTCTGATCTGTACGATGAGCTGGATGCGCAGATCGAGAAGCTGGGTTCCATCTCTCGGGATGCGCCTCCGCAAGTTCGCGAAGGGCTCGACGTGGTTCGCGAACGAATGGCCAAGGAATTCCAAGATGCCGGGGATGCCGACGACGACGAGGCACACGAGGGCTCTTCGCCATCGTCGGAACAGCTGCCCCATCCACCTGCGTCGGAAGAGGATGCCCGGCAGGAAGAGGATCGGGAAGGCGATGAGGGAGACAAGGCCTCGGTCGAATCGTCGCAGACGCCCGAGCCTCCCGGCGAACGCCGAGAGAACGCTCAGCAGGAGAAGGACGACAAGGGATACGATGCCAGGCCTTCGTTTTCGCCGAGCCCTGCCGGGCAAGGGCCCACCCGCACCGTAACGCCACCCTCCGGCGGCGAACAGGAGGATGGAGATAAAGAGAAGGACAAGCCGGGGAAGAAGGACGATGACGCCAAGGCTCGGCCCACGCCTAAATCCCCGCCATCTCGGCCCAAGACGCCCGGCCCGCCTCCTGAGCCGCCGGGACGTGGCGAGGAGCCCCCCGGCCAACAGGATGAGCCAGACAAGCCCGAGAAGCCGGGGCACAGCGAGGACGCCCCCGGCCAGAAGGATAAAGATAAGGAAAAAGAGGGGGGAGATGTCGAGGAGACACACCCTCCCGCGCAGGATGACAAGCCGGATAATCCCGGCCCCGATCAAGACAAACAGGATCACGAAAAAGATCGTGATCGGGATAAAGGGAAATCTAATGATGACGATAGGGAAGGATCAGAACAAGATCGGGGGAAGGACGGCCAAGATAGAGAGGAAGAGAATAACGAGAACCATCGATCGGGCGACCAACCCGTAAACGATCTCCCCGTTCCCCCTGCGCCGCCGGATCCCAATTGGCCTGGCGAGGAGAAGCGACGAAAGACAGGATAGCACCGCACGAGCCGGCTCATGGCGTTCACACCCCCACCGCATCGCTGCGACGCTCTAGGAGCACGACGTCGCGCCAGCGGCCGCCCATTTGCCCCAGACGTTGCCGGACGCCGACGCGGCGAAAACCGCAGGATTCGAGCAGGGCGAGGCTGGCGACGTTCTCAGGAAAGACGCCGGCCTGAATCGTCCAATAGCCGGCGCGCTCGGCCTCTTGGATAAGCGCTTGCAGCAGTTGCTTGCCCACTCCCTGGCCGCGAGCGTGTGTGGCCACGTAGATGCTAGCCTCGACCACGCCACGGTACACCTCTCGCTGAGATACCGCGCTCAGCGCGGCCCAACCGACGACCTCGCCGCCTTGAGGAGGTTGGCCCTCGACGCGGGCCACCAATCGACCCTCGCGCAAATGTTCGCGATTCCAGCGTTCCCAATCGGGCGCGTCGTGCTCAAACGTGGCGTCGCCGGTGAGGATACCCTGGCGGTAGATAGTGCGCACCGCCGGCCAATCGGCACCGGTCATGCGATCGATGCGAACCCTCATGGTATAACTTTCTCCTTTGGCGCCGGTGGGTTGCAATTTGGCAGGTAGGACCGCCGAGCCACTCGATCGAGTGCCCGGCACCATCGTAAACAAGTCTATATCAAAGCGCGAACGCCGGGCAAGTCGGTGTGCACGTGCCTTAGGTGGCCTGTGCCCATTCTTTGACAGAAGCCAAGCCTCTGCGCATCATAGAAGAGGTCGGTGGATATCCTATAACGTTGCATCCGACCTGCGCGCATCGGGAGGCGAACAAGCACATCCATGACCGTCGAACGCATTTTCCCCACCGGCAAGTTGCCCCTGGAGTTTCTCCAGGCCCTTTTAGCCCGCTATACCCGCCACGACCCACGGCTGGTGACCGGCCCCGCCGTGGGCGAGGATGTGGCCGTGATCGACATGGGCGATCGTTACATGGTGGTCAAGACCGATCCGATCACTTTTGCCACCGACCAGATCGGTTGGTATGCCGTGCACGTCAACGCCAACGACGTGGCTACCAGCGGCGCCCGCCCGCTGTGGATGCTGAACACGCTGCTCTTGCCCGGCAAAGGAACGACGCCGGAGTTGGTGGAAGGGATCTTTCAACAACTTTACGATGCGGCCCAGGGGCTGGGCATCGTCCTGGTGGGCGGGCATACGGAGGTGACCTGGGGCCTGGAGCGGCCGATCGTGGTGGGCTGCCTGATCGGCGAGGTGGCCAAGGGGCGTCTGCTGACCAGTGCCGGCGCACAGGTCGGCGATAAGGTGGTTTTGGTGAAGGGCATCCCCATCGAGGCTACGGCGATCATCGCGCGAGAAAAGGGGGCAGAGTTGCGCCGACGCGGCTATGACGAGGCCTTTTTGGCGCGGGCGCAGAGCTATCTGCATGACCCGGGGATCAGCGTGGTGGCGGCGGCCCAATTGGCGGCTGGGCACCCCGGCGTGCACGCCATGCACGACCCCACCGAGGGCGGGTTGGCCACCGGCCTGCACGAGCTGGCTTTGGCTGCCGGCACCGGCTTGCGCCTGGATGCCGCCGCCGTGACGGTGTTGCCCGAGGGGGCGCGGTTGTGCGCCGAGTTCGAGATGGACCCGCTGGGAGCCATCGCCTCAGGGGCGTTGATCGTCTCGGTGGCGCCGGAAGAGGCCGAGGGGTTGGTCGCCGCTTATGCCAAAGCCGGCACGCCGGCGACGATCGTCGGAGAGATATTGCCGCCGGCGAAGGGGATCACCATGGTGCGCGATGGCCGTCTCGTACCGCTGCCACGATACGACACGGACGAGATCACACGTATCTTTTAATGCTCTATTCTACCCGGGCGTGGGGCGCATGGGGCGAGCTTCCCAAGGCTCGCCCTTTACTACACAGCCGGCCTACATTCGGCTGAGGATCTCTTTTTTCTTGCTGTCGTACTCTTCTTGAGAGATCAGCCCCTGATCGAGCAGTTCCTTCAGGGTTTTGAGTGTGGCCACCGGGTCCGCTTGGGCGGCCTGGGCGCGTTCCGCCGGTTGTTGCGAGGCTCCGGAGAGGGTCTCAGCCATCATCTTCGCCGCCGCCAGCCCGGTGCCCAAGCCCAGGCCGGTCTGAGTGGCGCCGGCCGACGTTTCGGTGGTGGCCGCGTCCCCTACAGCACGGGCGGCCTTGAATTTGAGGTAGCGATCCATGTCACCGATGGCGCCCATAGAGGCCGCCTCGTCGATGGCCGCGCTCGTCTCCGGCGTGGGGCTCACCGACATAATATAGAGCTGCTTGAGCAGCAACCCCAGCGAGGCAAAATCATCGCGCAGCTTGACCCTGGTCGCCGCTGCGATCTCGTCGAACATGGCGGGCAGGTCGAGGATCGAGCGGGTGTTCTCGCCCAACATATCGGTAAGGCGGTTGATGATCATGCTGCGCAAATAATTACTAATGTCCCGCGTGGTGAAATAGCCGCGAGCGCCCACCATTTGGGCCACGAAGAGCTGTGGGTCGGCGACCTGCATGTTGTACGTGCCGTGGGCGCGCACGCGCACCATGCGCAGCACCTCATCGCGCAGGGTGATCGGCTCCGGCGTGCCCCAACGTTGATCGATCAGGTCGCGCGTGGTCACGAAATAACATTCGGCGGTAAAGGGCGTGTCGCCGGAGAAAACCCGCTGGATCAGGTTCACCAACAAGGGGATGTTGGCCGTGGTGATGGTGTGGCGCCCGGGGCCGAAGGTGTCCAGCGCCTTGCCATCGCGGAAAAAGACGGCCGCCTGGCCCTCGCGCACGATAAGCTGTGAACCGATGCGAAAGTCTCCGGGGCCTTGCTCCGGAACGCGATGCACGATCTCTTGCCCCGACGTGTCGGGGTATTCGATGACATC
>JACIWY010000323.1 GCA_014360745.1 Chloroflexota bacterium | reverse complement strand
GGCCAAAGAGGGCGCCAACCTCTTTGAGGGTGTCGATAGCCCGGCGGACGGCGTCCGGTTTAAGGAGGGTGTTGATCAGGAATTCTTCTACGCCGAACAGGTGATAGCCCAAGGTCCAGGGACCAAAGACTTTGCCCACGATGGCGACCTGGCCCTGGAAGCGGCGGGCCAATTTTTCGATGGCCTCCAGGGCCACGCGGCAGCTCGGGCGGTCGAGGAGATCGGCCGGGATATCGATGTCATCGTCGATGGCATAGATGCCGCCGCGGCCGTCGGGCATGTGGGTGGGGTCGCCCCAATCGACCTTGCAGCCTAGCGCTGCGGATTCATGCCACACGCTGAACAGAGGCATGACGTTGTCAAAGCCAAGCACGGTATGGCCGGCGGCGGCCAGGCCGGCCATTTTGTCCGCGTCCAGGTGGGCTTGGGGAAAGTGGATCCCCACGACGTCCATCAGATCGGCGGTGACGACGGAAGTGGCGCTGCCGGTAGCAGGGCGTGGGGTAGGTTGGCGGCGTAGGGCGCGCATAAAGAGTTCGCGGGGGGTTGGATTCATCGACAACCTCCGATTGGGTGATAAGTGGTCGGTTTGAGCCATCGGCAGGCGAGGGCGCCCGCGATCCGTAGCGTTTGCATTAAAGCACAAAAGGGCGCACTTTGGAAACTGACGGCTGTTCTCGCTGTTCGTAGGCGAAGGGGCTTGCACAGATCGGGGGAGGGGGCTATGATAGAGGGCGAGCGGCGGTGAGATACGACAGATGGAAAGGGGTGAACAAGATGCCGGCATTGTCTGCAAAATCGGTGTTGCGTTGGGCGATGGATATCGAGGAGAATGGCAAGGCCTTCTACGAGACGGTAGCCGAAAGGGTACAGGATCGAGAGGCCAAGGTGATCTTTCAAGACTTGGCCTATCAAGAGGAACGACACTATCGCACCTTTCGGAATATGTTGGACAAGGTGCCCGAAGCCGATGTAGCCACCGATTCGGCCGAGTATCAGCGTTATTTAGAGACGGCGTTGGATAAGGCGCTCTTTGAGGGGCCGGAGAAGGGATTGGCTCTGGCCAAAGAGGCCCGGAACGAGGAGGAGGCGCTCGAGGCCGCCATCGCTTTTGAAAAGGATACGCTGCTCTTTTTCTACGACCTGCTCGAAATGGTGCCCCGGTCGCAACAAGAGGCGATCTCGGCCGTCATCGAGCAGGAAAAGAGCCATGTGCGGCAGTTGGCCAAGGTGTTAGCCGATAGGCCGTGGGTGAGCTGAAGGACGAGCGCGAGCTGGTAAAAGTCGCGGGCGCCTCGATTCCGAGGCGCCCGCGTTACTGCGTTTAGGGATAATAGGGTCTTCAGAAATCAGGTGGCGATCGGTTTGTCCAGCACTTTTTGGCATTCGGTGCGGACGTTCACCAACCCTTCTTTGACGCCCACTTCGCGAACCATAATGGCCGAGATGCCCTGGTTAAAGGTATCCTCTAGCTCTTTGCCGCGCAAATTGGCCGCCGTGTAGTTCGGGCCGACGTTGTCCATGACCCTGGCCCATTCCTCCCAAGCGGGAAATGCCCTGAGCAGCTCTGGATCATGCCACACGCTGGCCATTCCCACGGGGCCGCCTTTGCCCTTCAACGCGCGTTCGAGGCTGAATTTGCGGCTGCACGTCCATTTGACCCATTCCCAGGCCGCCTCCGGATGCTTGCTGACCGCGGCCACGCTCATCATGTGCTGGTTCAGCATGGAGCCTCGCCCGGCGGGCCCAGGAGGAAGCATGGTGGCCCCTACCTTAAAGTCCTTGATCATCGTGGGCCAGGCGCTGGCGTTGATCGGCCAACAAGGATACATGGCCACCGTGCCGCCCTGGAACATCTTGGCGCTCCCGCCCTCGATCTGATCCGGCGCAGGGGCGGCTTGGTGGGTGTAGACGATGTCGTAGAGCCATTGGAAAGCAGCGAGGGCCTTGTCTTCATCGAGCACGCACTTGGTCCCTTCCGGGTTCAAAAAGTCGCCGCCGAAGGAGCGGACCATGGTGACCCAGTTAAAGTAGTTCGTGTCGCGTGAAAACCCAAAGACCTTTCTGTCTCCAGAGAGCTTGGAGATGGCGATGGCGGCCTGGAGCAGCTCGTCCAAGGTGGATTCCCAGGTGATGGGGGCGGCGCCGGCGCGTTCAAAGAGATCCAGGTTTAGCACCAGGCCCACTTGCCCCGGCTCGGAGATGTGCGGCAAAGCCATCAGCTTGCCTTCATAAGTGGCCTCTTCGATGCAATAAGGATAGTATTGGCCGACATCAAAATGCTCCGCTTCGACAAAGGGATCGAGAGGGGCAAAAATGCCCACGGCCATAAAGCGTCGGTTAAATCCGACGCGGCTGGCCGACCAAAGGGCGTCGCCGATCTGGCCGCCGGCATGGAGCACCAGCACCTTGGAGGCATATTCGAGCGCGCCGCCAGGCACGGCCTCGATTTTGACGGTGGCCTCCGGAACGATTTGCTTGAATTCGTCGAGCACGGTGACAAAGTACTGATCCAGGTCTGTGCCGACGCGGGTATGGATGCGCAGCTCAAAAGGCTGGGCGGGCGCTTTGGTCGGCGCCTGGGCGGGGACGACCTTCTCGACGACGCGGGTGACCTCTTTTTCGACCTCCACCGCCTCTTTGACCACGACGGTTTTTTCGACGATCTTTTCCACCGGCTTTTCGACGACGACGGTCTCTTTGACGACTTTGGGAGCACAGGCAGCTAATGTTCCGGCTCCCAAAGCCAGTGCCCCACGACGTAACAGATCTCTCCTTGTTAGCTTGGACATATGTTCCTCCGGGTGTATGCTACGAAAACGACTGATAGAGTATGCCAACCGTTTTTACGCCAGACGCCTCCTCCTATGGGCAGGGATATTTAACCCTTGATGCCCGTCATAACGATGCCTTGGACAAAATATTTTTGGGCCATAAAGAACAAAACCAGGCAAGGCGCTGTCACCATAACCGAAGCTGCGAGCAGGAGATGGTCTTTGGTGAGGATGCCGGGGATGGAGCCGAGTTGGAAGAAACGCACCCCCACCGCGACGGTGAACTTTTCCACGGTGTTGATAAAGATCAACGGCCCCATAAAATTATTCCAGTGGCCGATAAAGCCAATGACGGCCAAAGTGGCTAAAGCGGGTTTGCATAAAGGCATAAGGATTTGCCAAAAGATGCGCCAGGAATTGGCGCCATCGACGATGGCGGCTTCGTCGAGTTCGCGAGGGATTGCCAGCAAGAATTGACGCATCAAAAAGATGTTAAAAGCCCCACCGCCAAAGAACGAGGGCACGATCAGAGGTTTAAGAGTGTCCAACCAGCGGAGCTCGCGAAACAGCAGATAGGTGGGAATGAGGGTTACCTCTACCGGTAACATCATGGTGCTCAGGGTGACCATAAAAAGCAGGTCACGGCCTGGGTAGCGCATACGGGCAAAAGAATAGGCCACGAGCGATGCAGATAGCGTGGTGCCGAGGACGGCCAGAACGACCACCACGCTGCTGTTCATGAGCCAGCGGCCAAAGGGCACCTCTTGCCAAACCTGGACATAATTATGCCATTGGGGCTTGGCCGGAAACAGTTTTGGGGGATAGGCTTGAACCTCGATGTCGGTCATCAGGGAGCCGGAAACGGTCCAAAGGAAGGGGCCAATAGAGAATGCCGTGCCGAGGAGGAGCAAGGTATAGATGAAAGCGTTGCTCACGATAGTGGTTCGCCTGGCAGAAGCTATCGGCAAGGCGCGAACGGCGCGGATCATGAGCGTACCTCCCCTTCATAGTAAACCCAGTGTGAGGCAGAGCGGAATTGGATATAAGTAAAGCCAAGCATAACGAGCAAGAAAAACCAGGCCAAGGCGGAGGCATAACCCATTTCAAAATACTGAAAAGCCTGTGTATAAATATGAAGAGCAAAGAACCAGGTGGCGTAAGCGGGGCCTCCTTGAGTGGCGATCATAGCCGCCGCGAATACGCGCAAGGCGTTGATGATGCCCAACACCAAATTAAAGAACATTGTGGGCGAGATCATGGGCAGGGTTACGTTCCAGAATTTCTGCCATTCATTAGCACCGTCAATACTGGAGGCATCGTACAAGGCCTCGGGTACGCCCTGCAAGCCGGCCAGAAAGATCATCATACGGTTGCCCCCGATCCCTTGCCAGGAGGACATGAGGATCAGGCCGGGGATGGCCCATTGCACGCTGCCGAACCATTTTGGGCCTTTGATGCCCACTTGGCGTAAAAGAAAATTGACCACCCCCGTTTCGGGTTGGAGCAGCATGGTCCAAAGCAGAGCTGCGGCCACGATGGGCGTAAGGTGAGGGAGAAAAAAGAAGGTGCGGAACCAAGTGGTGCCGCGCAAGCCCCGATTCAGGAGGACGGCCAGAGCCAAGGAGCCGACGATGGTGATCGGCACGGACACAACGGCAAAGTAAAAAGTGCGTCCTAAGGAAGGCCAGAAGAGCTTGTCGTTGAACAGGGCGGTGGCATAGTTTTCGAGGCCGATAAAACGCGGTGGGCTGGTGATGCGATATTCGGTGAAACTGAGGCCCAAAGAGGCGACCATAGGCCCGCCGATGAAAAAGAGAAAGCCTAGGATCCAGGGAGACAAGTACAAATAGC
>JACIWY010000322.1 GCA_014360745.1 Chloroflexota bacterium | reverse complement strand
ATAGGGCAGCCCCAAGGCGACCAATCCGCGCACCAGGGCCGTTTGGTCCGTGGTAAAAAGCCACACAAAAAGGACAAAGGCCAGCGCGCCGATGCGCAGGGCCACGGCCAGGCCTTCGGCGATGTTGGCTAGTGTGAGCCGCAAAAAGCCCCAGGCGATTAGAGCCTGGCCCTCACCGGGATAGACCACCACCCACAGGATAGCGATCATGGCCATGGTCGGCAGCGTTAATTTCCACACCCAGCCCAGGCGTTGCCGGCGCACCCCGCCGCTGAGCAACAGCGCATGGGTCAGCAATAGCGAGCCGAGCATGATCCACAGGTTGCGGAAGAGAAGCAACAGAACCAGCCCGCACAACGCAAAGACGAACTTGACCCGTGGATCCAGGCGGTGCAACCAAGAATCGCCGGCCTGATAGAGATCATATCGCAGGCTCATTGTGGCTTCCTCCGCAGGCGAGTGTGCACCGCTGCGCAGAATTCCTCGATATTGAGCACGTCGGGTGGGATGCCCACATCGCCGAGCCGGCCCGCCAGGCGGGTGATTTGCGGGGGCAGCAGTTGCGCTTGGGCCAGCACATCCACATGCCGGAACACCTCGCGAGTAGGCCCTCGATCCAAAATTAACCCCTCATGGATTACCAATATCTCTTGGCAATGCTCTGCCACCAGACGCATGTCGTGGGTCACCAGGATAATCGTGTGCCCCTCCCGATGGAGGGCGTCGACCAAGGCCAGCAATTCATCGGCGCTGCGCCGATCAAGCCCCGACGTGGGCTCGTCCAAGATCAGCACACGGGGGCGCATGGCGTACACGGCAGCGACGGCCACTTTGCGGCGCAGCCCGTAGCCCAGCACTGCCGGTGGCACGTCGGCAAAAGGTGTCAGGCCAAAAGCGGCCAAAGTCTCTTGTGCGCGCGAGGCCACTTCACTTTCCGTCAGGCCCAGGTTACGCGGTCCGAAGGCGATCTCCTCGCGTGTGGTGGCGCAAAAGATCTGGTGATCGGGGTTCTGGAAAGCATAGCCCACCGTGTGGGCAAGCTGGCCCACCGTCGCCGAGCGGGTATCGATGCCGTACACGGTTACCGATCCTGCGCTGGGTTTGAGCAGGCCGTTCAGGTGCTTGACCAGCGTCGTCTTGCCCGACCCATTCTGCCCCACGATGGCCAGATAGGTGTTGTCGGCGATATCCGCGTCTATGCCGTTGAGGGCCGGGATATCCTCCCCATAGTGAAAGACGAGGCCGCGGATGCAGATGGCGGGTTCTTGGCTCACGGCGTTTTCGCCTTTAACCAACGACGCAAGGTCGATTCGGCCTCGTCGAGGTGGATGAAATGCAGGGAGGAGCCATAGCGATCGTTCAGCGCTACGGCCAGTTCGGTCACAGCGGGTGGGGCGATGCCGACGTCGGCCAACAGAGAGCGATCCTCAAAGATGCGCAATGGCTCGTCATGGCGCGCGACGCGCCCTTCCCAGAGCACGGCCACGCGATCGGCGAATTGAGCCACTCGTTCGGCATCCTGAGTGACCATGACGATGGTCATACCACGGTTGGTGCGCAGTCGCTCGATGACGTCGAGCACCTCCGATTGGCCGACCGGGTCCAACATCGCCGTGGGTTCGTCGAGGATCAACACCTGTGGCAGCATGGCCAGGACGGCAGCGATGGCCACGCGCTGTTTCTGCCCGCCGGAGAGTTGGGTCGGCGATCGCCGACGGCAAGCCTCCATCCCCACCACCTGCAGCGCCCAATCGACCCGCTCGCGGATCTCGGCCGGGTCTATGGCCAAGTTCTCCGCCCCGAAGGCGACCTCATCCTCCACGGTGGCATTGATGAGCTGGGTTTCCGGGTCCTGGGTCACTAGGCCGACATAGGCCGCCAATTGGGCCACCGGGGTGTAACGGGTGTCGTAGCCGAGCACCTGCACCCGACCGCGGATTATCCCACCGGTGGAGTGAGGGACGAGGCCGTTCAGGGCCATGCACAACGTCGATTTGCCCGCGCCGGTGGGGCCCATAATGGCCAGGAATTCGCCCCTCTCGACAGTCAGGTTCAGGCCGCGCAAGACCTCAACGGGGCCTTGGCCGGGCAACACGGGAGGGTAGCTGAAGTGCAGCTCCTCAACGGTGATGACGGTCAAGCGAGACTCCTCAGCCCTCCCGCCACTCGGCCCCGCGCCCGATTTGGGCGATGGGCGGGTATGCTCGGCGCACCGCATAGAAGAGGGGGATGCCCACCAGGCCGCCGACGACGTTCTGGATCAGGTTGAAAGGCAGCTCCGCCACCGCCGGGCCCCAGCCGGTGAGCACCAGGCCTTCACCGAGAAAATAGAGGCCCATCATGGTCACCGTCCCCGCCAACCAGGCCAGGATCAGGCCGCTTAGCCCCTTATTACGCCCAAGGAGCCCGGCGACAAGCCCTTCCAGCCCATGGGCCAGGAAGGTGAGCAAGGCCCATTGGGGGTAGCCCCCCAGAAGGTCGGCGACGGCTGCGCCGACGCCTCCACCGATCAAGCCCACCACAGGGCCGAAGGAAAAGGCGGCAAAGTAAACGGCCACATCAGAAAAATTGAAATAACCCTGCGTCGCCGGAATGGGCACGCGCACCAGGATGGTGAACACGGCCGTTACCGCGATCATGATGGCGGCGATAGCGATGCCCAAAGCACGAGACCGGGACATGATAATCCTCCTTCAGGCCGGCTAAGATAGGATGAGGTGACAAACACGGCCTTGTTGCACATTTGACCGCGAAGCAAACAGAGTGGTTGCAGGATACGGTCAACACCTGTCTCGGACTAACCTTCCTCCTCCTTGGCTTGTTCCCAGAGCGTGTCCATCTCTTGCAGAGACATTTCTTCCAGCTTTATCCCGGCCTCGGCAGCACGACGCTCGATGGCCGCGAAACGGCGCATGAAACGCCGGTTAGCCTCGCGCAGCGCGCTCTCGGCGTCGATGTCATACCAGCGAGCCAGGTTCACCAGGCTGAAAAGGAGATCGCCGAACTCGTCGGCTCGTTGTGAGGCATCGGCATGGGCCAACTCGTCGAGCTCCTCGCGCACCTTATCGGCTACCGACCGAGGATCGAGCCAGTCAAAGCCCACCCGCGCTACGCGACGTTGTATCTCCATGGCCTGAGAGAGCGCCGGGAGCGCCTTGTTGATGCCGGCCAGCATGGAGCGAAAGGTCTCCTCGCCCCGTTCGGCGCGTTTGATCTGCTCCCAGGCGCGCAACACCTCCTCGGCGGTCTCGGCCTGGGCCTCGCCGAACACGTGAGGATGTCGGCGAATCAGCTTCTCCACGGCGACGCGCACGGCATCGATCAGCTTGAAATCGCCCCCCTCCGTCGCGATCTGGGCGTGTAAGAGCACCTGAAGCAACAAATCGCCCAATTCCTCGCGCAACAAATCGGGATCGTCGGCATCTAGCGCGGCCAACACTTCATAAGCCTCTTCAAGCAAGTGAGGACGCAGCGACTGATGGGTCTGTTGGCGGTCCCAAGGGCAGCCGCCGGGGGCACGCAGGCGGGCCACCACATCCTGATAGGTGGCCAGCGAGCCGGGCCAGCTGAGAGGAGGGATATAAACCGAAGTCAGGTGATCCAAATCGTCGTGGCGATCCAGCTCATAAAGCGGGAGCTCTATGATCGCTTGCTCAGGGGTGCCGGCGCCACGCACCAGGCGTAGAGGATGGTCATCGGGGTAGAGGTTCATCAGCGTTATCTTGACATCGGCGGCCAGGTGGCGATGATAAAGCTGCACCACCAACGCGGCGACATCGGGGTCGAGGTTAGGGTGATGGCGCTGAGCCAGGATGGTGGCATCGCAGATTTGCAGGCCATCAAAGGGGTCGATGCCCAGAGCGGTCATCGTCGGTTCCAAGAAGCTGAGCCCGGCCACGATGCGCACCGCCAGGCCGCGTTCCTTGGCCAGCGCCAGGATGCGCAACACCGATGCTTCGCCCACCAAAGGGTGGCCGGGAACGGCAAAAACGATACCTTCTGGACGCTCGGCCAACTCTATCACCCGCTGGGCGATGGCCTCATAAACCTGCTCGAAGGTTTCGTGGGTTTCGTAGAGTTCATCGAAAGAGTAGTAACGCACATGTGCCGGCAGGCCGGCGACCGTCGGATGATGAACGGTGCGCAGGTACACCTCCTCGGCGTTTTCGAGGACATCCCACGCTTCCCTGGTGATGAGGGCCGGGTCTCCGGGGCCCAGCCCGAGGATGATGATCTTGGCCATGTTCCCTTCTCGACAAACCTGGGTTCTCGATATTATAGCTCAGGGCGTGGGCTAGGCCAAGGGTGAGCTGTGGTGTTCACTTGCACTTGTTTTCATCGCTTTACTGTTCATGACATCAAGCGCTTTGACAAAAAGACATGATTATGGTTAGCTGTAGCTGTGGGGTGCGCATTTCGCCAGCATAAAGCCAACGAAGGGTGGGGCGCGCAAGGGCTTTGGCTTTTCGCGCCGGTGGAGGTGAGCTTTGCCTGTCTATAATGCGGATGTGGCCAACATATTTAACCGGGTCGCCGATCTGTTAGAGATCGAAGGCGCCAATCCCTATCGCGTGCGCGCCTACCGGAACGCGGCGCGCACCGTTTCCACCCTGCCGCGCAATATCGCGGATATGGTGGCTGCCAGCGAGGACCTCACCGAGT
>JACIWY010000321.1 GCA_014360745.1 Chloroflexota bacterium | reverse complement strand
TCGTTTGGCGGCTGATGTGCTCCATACCTGCCTCGTTGTCGATGACCACCCAGGGATAATGAGAGCTCAAACGATCGATACAATTGCGCAGTATATTGTTGGCCGCGCAGTAGCAACCGGGCCCCTCGGCGCGGCCCATGGCCAGCAGATCGACGCCATCGCCCTCCACCAGGCACTCGTTGATCCGATACTCGAACCAATCGGGTTTAGAAATACCGGAGGCAAAGGTGCCCGTCGTAACCTGCTCCTTGGTCTCCTCGCGGATCTGGCCCACCGTCTCGTACAGTTCGAGGCCAAGGGCCGAGTGCAAGTTAGAGCTGGGGTCGCCGTCCACGGCCAACACCGGGCGGCGGCCAGTTTCTAACAAATATTTAACCGTCAGGGCCGCAAAGGTGGTTTTGCCGGTGCCCCCTTTGCCGGCCACAGCTATAGTTACCGTCATACATACAAACTCCCGTCTTGGCAAGGCCGCACGGTGTTTACAGGCCGAGCTTTTCCTGAACGGAAGGGAAGGCGGCCATGTCGGTGTGCGGCAAAAAGAGCGCCGAGGTGAACTCGTTCATAAAGGCGTTATCGGCGCTCAGCTCTAGATATGTCATCATGGCGGCCACCTCGGCGATACGCGCGCGATGATCTCGACACTGCAGGCAAAGATAAGCCCCCTGCACCGAGGTGTTGCCCAAATACTGGAAGCGATCCCAAGGCATATCGGGCAGCAAGCCGATATCGATGGCCTTTTCCACATCGATATATTGGCCAAAGGCGCCGCCGATGAGGACGCGCTCGATCATGTCCAAGCTCAGCCCCACGCTGCTGGCCAGGATCGACATCCCGGCGTAGATGGCCGCCTTGGCCCGCATCAGGTTCTGGATATCCACCTCGGTGATGACCACGTCGCCCACGCCCGGGGCCGCCTGGTCGGCCCAGACCAAGACGTATTCAGGGCCGCCATGTCCCATGCGCACGCGAGGCGTGTTCAACGTCTGGTTGATACGCCCCCCCTTGTCGATGATACCGGTGATGAGCATCTCGCCCAGCAGTGAGATGATGCCCGACCCGCAGATGCCCCTTGGCGGGCGATCGCCGATGGTGCGCCAGGTGGGCTCGGCGGTCTGCGGATCGATCCATACCTCCTCGATAGCGCCGGGCGCAGCGCGCATCCCGGATTCGACGCCCGCGCCCTCGAACGCCGGGCCGGCGGAACAGGCGCAGGAGATAAGCCAATCCCTGTTGCCCAATACGATCTCGCCGTTGGTGCCCACGTCGATGAACAACGTCACCGCATCACTCTCGTGCAGGCCAGCGCGCAACACCCCGGCGGTGATGTCGGCCCCCACATAGGCCCCCACGCCGGGCAGGCAATCTACCGTGGCCTCGGGGTGTATGTGCAGCCCCAAATCTCGCCCGCGAACCGGTGGCGGGTTGTTGACCGTAGGGATATAAGGCTCCAAGCGGATGGCGGCCGGATCCAAACCCAGGAAGAGATGGATCATGGTCGGGTTGCCGGCCACGGTCATCAAGTAGACATCCTCCGGTCGGGCCTTTTGCTCGGCCAACAACTCGTCGATCAAGCCGTTGATGGTGTTCACCACCAGCTCTTGCAGATGCTGCAACCCCCCTTCGCGCCGACAGTAGATGATGCGCGAGATGATATCCTCGCCGCAGGCGATCTGGCCGTTATAGGCCGAAGCCCGCCCTAACATCTGCCGGCCGGAGAGGTCGGACAGGTAAACGACGTTGGTCGTCGTGCCGATATCCACGGCCAGGCCCAACGTGCGGCCCGTCACATCGCCGGGGACGAGGTCTATCAAACGCGGGGCACCATCGGGATCCTGCCAGGTGCCATGCTCCACCACGGCGGTGACATCCCAGGCACCATCCCGTTCGCTTGCGCGGAGGACACCGGCCAGGCGTTTGAGCAAAGGCAGTTCGATGCGCACGCCGCGCACGTCGTGCTGGCGAGCCAATTCGCGCTGCACTCGCTCCCAATCGGTGGTATTGTCATCCAGCGAGGGTGGGGTAATACGCAGATGGTATTTCATCACCCAGGGCAGCCCGGCATGATCACAGGTGACCACCTCGGGGGCAGCGCGGGTGGCGGTATCCTCCGCCCGCTCCAGAACCTCCTCTTGAGGAGGCACGTAAAGGGTGACATCGCTCTCCACCAGAGTTTGGCAAGCCAGCGCGTATCCCTGCGCGACCTCTTCCGGCGTCAGCCGGACGACAGAGCGACGCCGCACCTGGCCCTCGCGCACCAACACCCGGCAACGGCCACAGCGCCCTTGCCCGCCACAAGGCAGGGCAATACGAACGCCAGCCTTGGCCAAAGCGTCGCTCAGCACGGTGCCAGGGGCAACCCGGACGATCAACCCCCGGGGTTTATCTAAAGCGAGATTGGCGTCTGCAGAGGCTTGGGCAGACAGGATCGTAACCGCGTATCCTTCGGAAATAAGAGGGCCTCCTCATCAAACTTGGACGAGCTTGCGGCGATCAGGCAAAGTTCTTCAAGAACGAAGGGATGCCGATGGCCTCCCGTGGGCCGACCAGGATCTGCCAGCCGGGCAGCTCCTCTTCCAGCTCGCCGGAAATGCTGGAAACATGCCCCGGGATGATGATCTTGCGATGGTTGATCTTGCTCTCCACGCCGTTCTGCTTGACCGCCTTGGCGATGCGTTCGGCGTCGAACTTGCCCGCTGCCCAGGCAGTGAGCACCGACATGCCCTCCGAGTCGCAAATCAACAACCAAGCGGGCCTGCCGGTAGCCTCCACCTCGCCGGCCACGGAAAAGTAGGTGAGCGAAAAGTTGGTGGTGACCAGCAACGGCGAATCGGGCTTGGGCTCGCCGATCTCGTACAGACCAGGGCTTACCTGGATGGGCTTTTGCGGGTCGGTGTAGATATTCTGCCGCAGGGTAAGCAACGGATAGAGAGAGGCCGGGTCAAAATGATCCAGGACGATCAAACCGGCATATTTGGCCACATATTGTGCGGCCAACAAGGCCTCTTCGATCTCGTCCTCGGCAGCCCTCCCCGGAAAGACGATGATCGGATAGCCCAACGGGCGAAAGTTCTTTTTTAGCGCCAGGCGACGCAGGATGGTCAACCGTTTGAGCGACTCGGCCCAACCATCGGCGCCGGGATCGAGCACCATGTCTTCGACCCCCAGCCCCTGGATCTTGGCCGTCAACTCGGCCAGGCCATCCAAACCATCGGAGCTGCGCACGGCGAGCGGGGCCTGGTATTGTTTGGCCAGAGCGGCCATCTTTTCCCAATTCTCGGCTGTGGCGCCGTATACCAAGGGGCGGTTGCCCGTAGCAGCCTTCAAACCGGCCTCCATCGCCGCCGGGTCATCGCTGATCAGGATAACCGGCAATCCGGCAGCCACCGCCTGCTTGACCCGAGCCGCAAAAGTGGCCGCATCGCCGGAGGCGTTCTCGATGGCGACGCCGTTGGCGCTCAGGTCGATACCCACGCGCTCCACCTGATAGTCGGCGATCTCTTTTAGCCGGGCGGCGAACTCTTGTTCGCTCAGCGTATCGCTCAGCCGATAAAAGAAACCCGGCTCGTGATAAAAGGTCTTCTCATGACGGTAAAGCACCGTCTCGTTGCCCACTTCGACCTTGCGCGATTCGGGGCCGATGGTGACCAACCGAATCGGCGGCGCCGCCGCGGCATCGAGCTGGGCTTTGGCCTCGTCGGAAACATATGGGCAATCCGACAGCTCCGCCTGACGGGCGGCCAGCTTCATGGCAAAGGCCAGACAGGTGGGAAAGCCACACTCCTTGCAATTGGTGCGGGGCAACAGTTTATAGATTTGGAGTCCACTCAGTCCCATAGGGTACTCTCCTTCATGGCAGGTTAGGCGTGCCCCTTACTTTCCGGCCATCAATTTGGCGATGACGGCCTTCATGCGGGGCACCGCATCGGGATGGCGCAGGACGAGCATATTGGCGCCCGATTCCAACAGGGCGGTGGCCGTCATCGTCTCCCAGAGGAACGCGCGCTTGGCCCAATCTCCCCAAGCCGCGGGAATGCCCTCGTTGACGCGGGTCTCTTTGGCGCGCCAGGCCTCATAGCCGACGGTGACGATCATCGGCTGTTGCGTCATGCCGTCGCCGGTAAGGGCGGCCAACTTGAGGCGCTCCATCACTGAGTAGGTGTATTCCAGGCCATAGCCCAACGCCCCGGTGGTGGGGTCCATCAAAATGCGATCCAGGGGCAAGCGCATATCGCTGATGAGAATGTTGAGCTGCTTGGCCAGGTTCACGTCGATGGGCGTCTTGGCGATGACCAGCTGCCCATGGGCCAGGGCCGCGGCGACGATGGTGCGATAGTTCTTTTCCTCGCAGTTGCCCAACGCCACGCGCTCGCCGGCGGCCTCTTCGGCGGCGGCCACCAACACCTCGTTATCCTTTTCGACGGTGCCCGGGCCGTAGATGATCAAGGGCAGCGACGTGGCCTCGAGCACGGCGCGCACCGTCTTTTTGGCCTGCGCGGCGCCGGTATTGCCTTGCTCGGGGTGGGCGCTGTCCAGCGAGAGGGCGATGAACTGCGCACCGACCTCCTCTGCCCTACGGGCCCAGGCGGCCACATCGGCCACCACATCGCCCCAAGCTTCGAGCAATACGGGCGACCAATCCTCGGGCTTTTTATCGACAATCTCCAACCCGACGGCGGGCGGATTGGG
>JACIWY010000320.1 GCA_014360745.1 Chloroflexota bacterium | reverse complement strand
AGAAAGGAGGAGGGCATCTGAAGGTCACTGTATAACGTGTCGTCCAAGGAAGAGTAGGATCGCTCTAGGGTTCGTCCAATTACCTACCTACGTGGAGGGATTCAAATGCCAGAGAACAAGATGCGCATGACGCGACGCCGAATGCTCAAGCTCGCCGGTGTGGGCGTCGGAGCCCTCGCCGCCGCCTGCCAACCCAAGGTGATCGTGCAGACGGTCGAGGTCGAGAAGGTCGTCGAGAAACAAGTCGTGCAGACGGTCGAGGTGCAGAAGGTCGTCGAGGTGGCCAAGGAGGTCACCCGCGTCGTGGAAAAGGCCGTGGAGAAGGAGGTCACCCGCGTCGTCGAGGTGGAAAAGGCCGCCAAGGTGACCGGCACCTTCTGGGTGCTGCAGAAGAAGGACTTTTTCCCCGCCTTTAACGACTGGTTCCGCGCCGAAATGACCGCCTGGTGCAAAGAGCGCGGCTGGCCGTTGGACATCTCTTACATGGCCGGCTACACGGGCGGCACACCGGAGATCGAAAAGCTCCTGGCCTCGGTGGCGGCGGGCACCCCGGCGGACTTGATCATGCACTCCTTGGGCATTACCCAGCTTCGCCAGGGCTACGCCCTCGAGGCGGTGACGCCCATCGTCGAGGAGGTCGAGGCCCAATGGGGCAAGGCCGCTGCGCGGCAATACAATGATTTTCGCGCCGACGATCAGTGGTGGGCTGTGCCCTACTTCCAGCGCTCCGACGGCGGTTGGTTCCAGCGTCCGCCCTTCCAGGAGGCCGGGATCGATATCCACAAGCTCCGTCTCTACACCGATTTGTGGGAGGCCTGCCTGGAGGTTTCCAAACCCGATAAGGAGCTCTACGGCTGGGGCGTGACGATCAACCGCTGCGGCGATGGCGACTGGTTCCGTCGACGCGTGATGCACGGTTGGGGTGCTTATATACAGGACGAGACCGGTCGGTTCGTCACCTTCAACAGCCCGCAGATGGTCGAGGCCATGACGGTTATGACCCAGCTCTATCTCGACCCCAAGTGGGAGCCGATGCTGCCGCCCGGCGTCTTGGCCTGGACGGATTCGAGCAACAACGAGGCCTACCTGGCCGGCAAGCTAGCCTACACCCAGAACGGCGGCACTCTTTATGGCAAAGCCGTCCTTGACAACAACCCGATCAAGGACATCACCGGCTTCCATGCCCCGGCCGGCGGCCCGGTGAACCTGGAGTTCAACTCGTTGAGTGCCAACAACTTTATGATCCTGCGCGGCGCGCGCAACTTTGACGCCGCCAAGGAGACGATCCTGCACTTCTTGTTGCCGCTGGAGAACCAGGACGCCGTATTCAAGGCTGCGCCGGCCTTCTGCCTGCCGGCCTATGAGAAGCTATGGGCCGCGTCCAACTATATCAAGACCAACCAGACAGCCGCCGAGCTGGAGAAGGTCGCCCGCGATCCGAGCGGTGTAATCCCCGGCCAATACCCTGGCCCGCCCAACAACCCGGCCATGGCCGCGGCGGACGCCGCCGGCATCGAGAACGACATGGTGGCCGACATCCTGCGCGGCACACCGGTCGCCGAGGCGGTCAAGACGTGCCACGAGCGCTACGTCAAAATCTTTAAAGAGTTTGGCCTGCCGGGCGAGAAATAGCGCCCAAGGAAGGGCGGCGTGGCCACGGCGCCGCCCTTCCTTTTTTAGACCGCGCTCCTATTCCGCTGTGCCTATGGGCTAACGGCATGGTGGGGTGTTTTTATTTTATCCATCGTCTATGTGGAGGACATTCTATGGGTGATTCCCGATCTATAAACAGCAATCTTCCTGTTTACGCGGCGCGGTCCGCTCTGTCCAGGAAACTGGACGACGTATTGGGCAAAGATTGGCGCGTGGCATGGCTTTTTATGGCTCCTACCGTGATTCTCATGGGCGGTCTCATTGCCTATCCATTTTTGCGCGCTTTTTACATCAGCTTTACCAATACGACGACGCTGGAGATCGGACCCTTTGTCGGGCTGACCAACTATATCAACCTGTGGAAGGACATCTTTTTCCGACGCTCGGTGGTGGTCACGGCCAAATTCACCCTCTCGGCGGTGTTCTTGAAGCTCCTCGCCGGCATCCTGGCCTCTGTGTTGTTGAACCGGCTGACGAGCAAGGTAAGCTGGTTGACCGGCCTGGTGCTCCTGCCCTGGATCATGCCCGAGATCGTGCGCGCCATCACCTGGAAGGGCCTGCTCGACCCTCTTTATGGCGGCGTCAACCGGGCGCTCTTGGCCCTGGGCCTCATCGAGCGGCCGTTGCCCTTCCTCACCGGCGTGGATTCGGCCCTGCCCACGGTGATCATGGTCAACTTGTGGCAAGGTATCCCCTTCTTTACCATCAACTTGTTGGCCGGCCTCAAGGCCATCGACCAGGAGCTATACGAAGCGGCGGCCATCGACGGCGCCACCAAGTGGCGGCAGTTTTTGCACATCACCCTGCCGGGCCTGCGTTACGTCATCATCGTCGTCACTTTGTTGTCTACGATCTGGACCTTTAACAGTTTTGGTTTGATCTTTTTGCTCACTGGCGGGGGGCCGATGGATGCCACCAAGGTCTATTCCATCCTAGCCTATCAATATGCCATCACTGGTATGCGCTACGGCCCCGGCATTGCTGTGTCGATGACCATGGCGCCGGTGCTGGCCATTTTTATCGTCATCTTGGGCCGCTACATGATGAGCGGGCGCCGCCTGTACGCCGAAGAATCCTCCGGCGAGTTCGCCGCGCCCCTGGCCGCCATCGGCTCGGCCATCGCCTGGCCGCTCAAGTTGCTCCTCCGCGGGTTGATCGGCCTGTTCTGGCTCATCAATAACGCCGTCGAAACCGTCCTGGAAAAGATCGGCGAGGCCTTCCGGCCGAGCGAAGCGGAGATCCATAACATCGCGTTGCGACGTCGCAGATGGCGCTGGACGGGTAATATCCTGCCGGTGACGACCTTTGTGCTGCTGGTGGGCTTTGAGTTGCTGCCTTTCTACTGGGTCATCGTCACCGCCTTCAAGAGCGAGCTACAGATCACGCGCTTTGAGAACGTCTTTTGGCCCGAACCCTGGACCTGGGCGCAGTTCGAGCGTCTCTTTGGCCCCAACTATAACTTTGTCGTCTGGCTGCGCAACACCGTCACCATCTCTTGCATCACGCCGCTCATCTCGACCTTGGTGGCCTCGCTCGGCGCCTATGCTCTTACCCGCTTGCGTTGGCGTGGCGCATCGGCCTTTTCGCGCTCGGTGCTGGTGGCCTATCTCATGCCGGGCATCATGATGCTCATCCCGATCTACCAGCTCTTCACCCGCTTGAGGATCACTAACACTCTGCTCTCGCTGATCATCTCTTATCCGACCTTCGGCTTGCCCTTCGCCACCTGGCTGATGATGGGCTACTATTCCTCCATTCCGGAGGAATTGGAGGCGGCCGCGTTGATCGACGGCTGCAACCGCTTCCAGACCTTTTTCCTGGTGGTGTTACCTCTGACCAGGCCGGCACTGTTGGCCGTGGCCCTGTTCGGCGTCACCCAGGCCTGGAGCGAGTTCCTCTTTGCTTACGTCATGATCCACAGCGAGAGCCGCATGACCATCCCGGTGGGGCTGGCGCAGATGATCATCGGCGATGTGCTCCCCTGGGGCGTGCTATGCGCGGCGGCGCTGATCATCGCCATCCCGGTGCTGGCCCTGTATTCGTTGGGGCAGCGATTCATGGTCGCCGGGCTCACGGCGGGCGCCGTCAAGGGCGGTGGCTGAGCAAGAGAGCCTCCCGCAGGTCCGAACCTGCGGGAGGACTTTGGCCCACCAGGAACCTTTTCCACCGTTTATGCAACGTTCAAAAGGGTTTGACACGCCGCCATTGCTCCGGTGGCTGGATAAGCTGACGCGCCCATCGCGTTTTTGGCGGCACGTTTTAGGCCATGACTGGTTTGCGGCCTATGCTTTCATGGCGCCCACTTTGCTGCTCATGGGCGGGCTCATCGCTTACCCCTTTTTGCGCGCCGTGTACTTGAGCTTTACGCGCACCCGTGGCGCGAGCGTCGGCCCCTTTGTCGGGCTGGCCAACTATCGCTTCCTATGGACGGATCGCTTCTTTCGCGAATCGGTCTGGATCACCGTGCGCTTTACCCTTTTTTCGGGCCTGGGCAAGTTCCTCCTCTCGCTGGCGGCTGCCCTGGTGCTTCACCGCCTGGGCCCCAAGGCCGATCTATGGACCGGGCTGATCCTTCTGCCTTGGATCATGCCCACGATCGTCCGCGCCATCACCTGGCGCGGGCTGCTCGACCCTTTGTACGGTGGGGTGAATCGCCTTTTGATCGATCTGGGGTTGATACAAAAGGCGATCCCCTTCTTCGGCAGCATCGATCTCGCCTTGCCGAGCGTCATGCTGGTGGATATCTGGCAAGGGATCCCCTTTTTCACCATCAACCTCTTGGCCGGGCTCAAGGCCATCGACGCCGAGCTGTACGAGGCGGCGGCCATCGACGGCGCCGGCGCCTGGAGGCGGTTTCTGCACATCACGCTCCCCGGCCTGCGTTACGTGGTCATCGTCGTCAATCTCCTGGCGACGATCTGGACCTTTAACAACTTTGAGCTGATTTTTTTGCTCACTGCCGGCGGCCCAATGAATGCCACCAAGGTCTATTCCGTGCTGGCCTATAACTATGCGGTGCGTGGCCGACAATTCGGCCTGGCCACCGCCGTGGCC
>JACIWY010000032.1 GCA_014360745.1 Chloroflexota bacterium | reverse complement strand
GGAGGCCAGGGGGATAAAGGAGACGTGATAACGCGCTGCCGGCAGGTTGCGCAGCGCGTAACGTCCCTGCTCGCTGATGGTCAACCCCTGCACTTCGCCGGCCAAATCGACGACGCGCACGATCAGGCCATCGAGCCCGACCTCACCGGCTTCTTGACGGTTGTCCAGGTCGGCGTCGTGCCAGACCGTGCCTGCGACATTGCGGAAACAGCCCGAAAGAAAGAACCCATCGCCAAAGTCGATCGTCGCGACCTCGCCTGGAGAGAGCGCGATCCGCACCTTGTTGGGCGTGGTGGAGCCATAAGAGGCGGGGTCGTTCTCGAACAGCAAATAGACGCCGGGGGCCAAGTTATCGAATCTGTACTCTCCCGCTGCTCCGCTATGGGTGTAAGCAAGAAACGCGCCGTTCTCGTCGGCCAGGACAAGGAGGGCGCCGGCCAGGCCGGGTTCGCCTTGCGTGAGCTGGCCGTCCTCGTCGAGATCCTGCCACACCAGGCCGCGCACGGTGGCCGTATCATCGCCGAGGCGCCGATCTTCCGCCTCGGCGAGTGCCCCGCCCGCAAGCCAGGGGACAAGGAAGCATAACCCTACTAACAAGCTGGGCCATATCCCCCGCCGTAGATTACGTCGCCATATGGCCCGAGAAAGCGAGTGGATCAACGGAAGGCTCCCTTTAGCTTGTCGGCGAGGTCGTTGCAAGCAGATGAGAGATCTCAAAGACGAAATCGTAAAGGCTGAGAGGCTTGAGCAAGAAACGGGTCGCGCCCATGAGCATCGCCCGCTCATGGTCGCCGATCTGACCGCGAGCGGTGACGACCAAGACGGGAATGTCACTGGTAGTTGCTTGATGTTTCAAGTAGCCGAGTATCTGGAGGCCATCGATGTCGGGCATGGCCAGATCCAGAACGATCAGCTGGGGGCTCTCTTGTTTGGCGAGATCAAGCCCGTCTGCTCCGTTAGAGGCGGTGAGAACGTCATAGTTCTGTTTCTCCAGGCGCACCCGAAGGGCAGCGCAAAGTTGAGTGTCGTCGTCGATGATTAGGATCTTGGGCATCGGGTCATCACCTAGGTGTTCTCGTTCATGATACCTAGTACGATTGTATCATGCCCAGGTTACTATCAGGTTACGAAACGGTTGAGAATTCGGTAAGAATCAAGTGCTCTGTGGGCGAGCTCGTGCTAGAGAACGATGACCAAGATTTTGCCGATGACGATGAGGCTGGCGGTGAGAACCACCAAACTGAAATAGCGCCGCAACTGTGGGCCCGCAAGGCGGTTGCAGAGATTGACGCCCAGTTGCAAGCCGGCCGTTCCCCCGAGCAGAAGCGGGATGGCCAAGAGCAGATCGGCGTTGCCGCGAGCGGCGTGGGTGATGGTAGCAATAAGAGAGGAAAGCCAGATGATGGCCAAGCTGGTGGCCGCGGCCTTGTGGGTGCGCAACCCCACCAAGTAGACCAAGGCGGGCACCATGAGCACGCCTCCCCCGATGCCCAGCAGGCCGGTTAAAAAGCCCAACGCCAGGCCAAAGTACGACATGGCCACCAGGCTGAGCCGGGGCTCTTCCAAGGAGGGG
This sequence comes from Chloroflexota bacterium, assembly GCA_014360745.1. Classification (GTDB taxonomy): domain Bacteria; phylum Chloroflexota; class Anaerolineae; order UBA1429; family UBA1429; genus JACIWY01. The sequence continues at coordinate 13,785 of JACIWY010000032.1, read as the reverse complement.
AATTCGGTGTACGGTGGGATTTTGATGCGGGCAAAGAGGCCCACGCGGCGCACGGGTGAAGCGTTAGGGCGGGAGGTGTCGTACCACAACCAGACGGCAATGGCGCTGAGGAGCACAAAAAAGATGCAGAGTAAAACAAACTCCACCGTCGGAACCCGTTCGCCCCCAAAGCTCAAGGTTCCCAATTGGCCAAGCCAGCTCAGGGTGTCGGCTCCCAGGCGGACGCCGATTAGATTGCCGCCCAGGAGGACGATGGCGATCTTGAAATCGGTCAACCGTTCGTGACGCCGCCGGACCAGGCCGCTGGTAGAGACGCCTAGGATTTGTAGCGCGCCGGTGCCTACAGCTACGGGCATGGGCACCCCCAACAGAATATTGAGCAAAGGAGTGATGAGAAATCCCCCGCCCACGCCGAACAAACCCGTAAGCACGCCGACCGCGGCGCCGATGAGTAGTGCGCCCACAAAAGCGATCAAGAGGCCCTCTCCTTCTGCTCGACCATCGACTCGGAGGCTGTGTCTGTCTTGCAGCGTGCTCGCCAACGGTCAAAGGCCCAGGCGCTTGCCACCCCCCAGACGATGGGCACCAGAACCGCCAACAATACATAGATAACAGTTCGCATCAAGCTTTGCTCCATTCGAAAAATTGGCCAAGGCCGGTACGGGCGTGGCGCTTTTTATTTCGCTGTAACCATTCTGGCGTGCATCTCCAATGGCTTGGGTATCCGCAACGCAAGGGCAAAAGGCACGGAGACCAGGATAATGGCCGCGGCACCCCAGGATAGCGCCTCGTAACCTACGAGGCGCAACAACGTGCCGGCAAGCAACGACATGGCCACCGAGGTGATATGGTTGATGCTCACCCCCGCCGAGAGCGTCGGCGTCAGCTCCTCTTCCGGCGCGATGCGATTCACATAAGTCGAAAGCCCTACGCTCAGCGTGACCAGCAGGTTGATGGAGATGAGCAATGCGCTCAGCAGCCAGGCGTTGTGAAAGGTGGCAAAGCCAATAAAAGAGAGCGCAAGCAACACATAGCTCACCGAAAGCGTCCACCTTTCGCCGTAGCGGTCCAAGGCGTAACCGAGGGCCGGCGCCAGGGCAAAGTTCACGATGCCGCTCACCAAGAGCAACAAGCTGATCTGCCACACGGTCAAGCCGTAATATTCCACCAAAACGAGGGTGCCGAAGGAGGCAAAGACTTGGGTGCGCGAGCCCTCGAAGAAGGTCAGTACGTAATAAAGCCAATATCGTCGGTCGAGCAACATGCGCGGCTCGGCGACTTTTGTCCCCACGGTGGAAGGTATGCGCAACACGAACAAGGCCGCCAAAGCGACCAGGAGGCCGCCGATGACGTAATAGAGCCGCAAGGACATATCGATAAAGAGCTTGGAAATGAGCGCCACGGCGCCGACGCCGACGATGCCGGCCAGTGCGCGTACCGAAGCGATGGCGCCCATAACCCTGCCGGAACGTTCCTTGGGGGCCAGGCTCATGGCCAGCGAGTTTTGGAGGGGCATCCAATTGTGGAACCCCAGGCTGGCGATAAAGGCGACGGCGACGAGGCCGGCAAAAGAACCTACCAATGCGTAGAGGCCATAGCCGATGCCCATCAACAAGGCGGACATGGCCGTGCGATGGGTCAGGGGTAGGTGCATGATTAGGGCGGCGATGAACATGAGGGCCAGCCCGGGCACCTCGCGCAGCCCGGCCAGCCACAATACCTGGCCTCCATCTAGGCCTAGCGTGTCGATGAAAAAGTTGGTGCTCGCCCCGCGAAAAAGGCCTTGTCCAAAGTTTACGAAGAAGGTAGCCAGGGCCAGCCACAAAAGGGGGCCCGACCAAATGGCGCTGCTGGCGACGCGGCGCAGTCTTTGCATATCTCTGTATTCCTCACAAGATATAACGCGTATTTTAACATACCTTGCCCATGGCGACAACCGCGCACCGAAAGGCAGTTTGCTATCGTCCGCCGCCCCGCTATAATGGGGGCGAGCCGCAAACTTTGCCTCTCATCCCTTCTTGGTGTGCCGGAGGATCGCCCTTGAACGTCACGACGGTGCTCGCCTTTGTGCTCTCGCTTCTGATCCAGGTGAGTTATCCTTTGGCCGTGACCCTCATCTATCGCCGGCGCACGCGGGCGCCCTGGCCCCCCTTTGTGTATGGCATCGTCGTCTTTGCCCTCTTTCAACTCTTCACTTGGTTGCCCCTGAGCGTCTACATAGACACGGTGCTCGAAGAAAGGCTTCGCGGCGAATGGGCGGCGTTCGTCTGGTTGTTGGCGCTCGCTTTTTTTACCGCCCTGATCGAGGAAAGCGGGCGTTGGTGGGGCTACTATTACCTGTTTCGGCGCGGAGGGTATGGGCTGAGCTGGCGCAACGGGGTGATGTATGGCTTGGGCCAAGGCTCCGTCGAGACTATGCTACTCATCGCCGGGCTGACCTTCGTGTACTTGGCGGCCTACGTCACGCTTAGCGGTGTAGGCCTGGAAGCGGCGGCCCGCTCCTTGGATGTGGATGTAAACACCGAGATCATGACGGCGCTACATGATATCGTGGCCACCACTTGGGTTCAGCCGCTGACCGTGGCCTTTGAGCGGATACTGGCCTTGCCGCACCAGGTGGCTTGGGCGTTGTTGGTGATGCAAAGCCATCTCTCGCGGCAGAAGCGTTGGTTCGGCTTTGCCGTGCTCTATCACTGGTCGGTGGGGGTTATCGTGCCCGGCTTAGCCCGTTTGGGAGGCTTTGCCCTGGCCGAGGGGGTCAATCTGCTCCTGGCCCTCTTTAGCCTATGGCTCATCCTGCGCTTTCGCGCCACCGATCAAGAGCGCCTGTTGGGCTGAAGGCACTTTTCAGGGCCGAGTGAGGATGTCGATCCGCGACACATCCTGCACCCATTCTTCGCGGGTATCGAGCCGTTCCAGCGCGCCGACCAGCGTCGGCGCTCCCTCCGCCCGGGAGGTGCCCAAAAGCACGCGATTTTCATGATCGGAGATCTCGGCCCAAGTCAGCTTCACTTCTCGGGTGTTGCCGGAGCCGGGCGCTCTTCCTACAAAGATGATCGTGGTTTCGGGGGCCAACTTGTCCTCGGCCACGTAACGCAAAAGAAGAGCATCGACCCAGAGGCCTTTAAAACGTTCGCCTCGCTCGGCATCTTGGAAGGAGACGATCTCCGACGAGGCGATAGTGGTAAGGTCCGCTTCGGCCACAAGCTGGCCGTCTAGATAGATGGTTATGCGCTCCGGCTGCGGCTGTGCAAGCGGGGGCGTTTGCCGAGATAACAGAGCGATGAACACCAGATCAATGACGACCATAGCCATGGCCAGCAGGGTCAGCAGGATAAAAAGGCGGACCTTGCTCGACATGGCGCGTTCCTCTATGCCTCTTCCAGGCCCAGCTCCAGAATCTCGATCGCGTCTCCGGCGGTCACCGTCCCTGGCTCTAACACCTTGACAAAGATCCCCTCACGGGGCATAACGCAATCCCCCGTCGCCTGATAGATGGCGCATTTGGTATGGCAGACCTTGCCGATCTGGGTCACTTCTACCAACGCCGTGCCCAGGCGCATGCGCGTACCCACCGGCAGGGTGTACAACTCTAGCCCTTCAGTGGTGATATTCTCGGCGAAACTGCCCGGGCGCACTTTGAGTCCTTTGGCGCGCATCTTGTCGATGCTTTCGATGGCCAGCAATGACACCTGACGATGCCAATCGCCGGCGTGGGCGTCACCCTCAATGCCCCAATTCACCTTCAACACGCCTCGTTCGATCGGCTTTTTGGCCACGCCGGTGCGTTCACTGGTGCATACGGCCACGACTTTACCCACTTTGTTCATCCACATCCTCCAAGATGATATTTCCGCTTTTGCCGCCCGTCTTGCGTTGCAGGCGGATCTCCCCGATGCGCATCGTTCGATCCACTGCCTTGCACATATCATAGATTGTCAACGCGGTCACGCTTACGGCGGTGAGGGCCTCCATCTCGACGCCGGTGACGCCTGTGCATTTAGCCCTTGCCGCGATGCGCACCGCCGAGCGCGCCTCATCGATCGTAAAATGAATCTCTATGCTGGTGATAGGCAAGGGATGACATAAAGGGATCAGCTCTGGCGTGCGTTTGGCGGCCATGATCCCTGCCACCCGCGCCACGGCCAACACGTCTCCTTTGGGGATACCTCCGCTCTGAATCAGGGCCAGCGTTTCGGGTTGCATGGTGATCTCGCCGGCGGCCCAGGCCTCGCGCACGGTGGGAGCTTTGCCGGTTACGTCCACCATGCGTGCATGTCCTTGTTCATCGAGGTGGCTGAGTGGCATATCGTCACCCTCCGATCCGCGACATCTCACGGCTTGCGGCGGCTGCCGTAGCGCGCCCGTCCGTTTCGTTGAGCCGATGACAGGCGGGTTTATGGGCGATGGCTTCCCTGAACACCCGGCGCAACGTCGCGTCATCCGCGCCGGCGCGCAAAGGCGTGCGCAAATCGAACTCCAAATTGGAAAAAAGGCAGGGCAGCAAAGCGCCGGTGGAGGTCAGGCGCAAGCGGTTACAGGTGTGACAAAAGTGCTCGCTGAGCGCGCTGATCAAGCCAATGGTGCCGCTCGCCCCGGCGATGCGCCATACGCGCGCCGGGCCGTTCCCTTCCACCTCGGCGGGCGCGAGGGGCCCGAACGTTTCTTCGATCCGCCGGCGCAATTCGGGCCCCGACACCAAGCCCTCGCGGGCAGAATAGGCGCTTTCGCCCAGCGGCATCCACTCGATAAAACGCACGTGCCACCCTTGATCTAGAGTGAGGCGGGCGAAATCGACCACCTCGTCGTCGTTCAGCCCGCGGATGGGCACTACATTGATCTTGACCGGCTCTAGCCCGGCGGCATGGGCCGCCTCGATCCCGGCCAGCGCATCGGCCAGCTCTCCACGGCGGGTGATGGCCCGGAAGCGTTCGGGGCGCAGCGTGTCCAGGCTGATGTTCACCCGTTGCAGGCCGGCCTGGCGCAGGCTATGGGCCATCGGCGCCAGCAGCGTGCCGTTGGTGGTCATGGCCAGGCTTTCGAGGCCGGGAATGCGGGCCAACATGGCCACCAGATCGACGATCCCTTTGCGTACCAAAGGCTCCCCGCCGGTGAGGCGCAGATGGACGATGCCCAGCCCGACGGCGATGTGCGCTACCCGTTCGATCTCTTCATAGCGCAGCACCTCATCGTGGCTAAAAGCGGGCACTCCTTTCTCGGGCATGCAGTATACGCAGCGCAGATTGCAACGGTCGGTGACCGAGATGCGCAGGTAATCGATAGTGCGGTTCAAACGATCGCGATTGTCTGTCAAAGTTCCCCCCAAATGGGTTGGTTGCTTGGCACGGCCCGCAGACGAGCCAAGTGCCGGCAGCTTTCATTGTTCCGGCTGATCGATCAAGATGGCGGTAACCGTCGCGCCCTCTGGCACATCGCCCACCCCTTGAGGGATGCGCAATAGGGCGTTGGCCCCCAACAGCGACTTGAGCCGACTAGAGGCCTGGGCACCGGTGGTGCTGGCCCAATACGTGCCGTCTCGCCGGATGATCACGGCGCGTTGGAATTCGGTGCGATCGTCGTCGTGGCGCAAAGGGTGGCTGAGGCGTGCCTGTACCTCAGGCCGCCACAATGCCCGATGTCCGGCGAGGAGGCGCATGGCCGGCCTGACCACCATCTCGAAGGTGACCAGTGAGGAGACGGGAAAGCCCGGCAAGCCGAACACCGGCACGCCTCGCACCTGGGCGAAGGTCAAGGGCTTGCCCGGCTTGATGGCTACCCGGCCAAAGTAAATGCGGCCCAGCGACTCTAGCACCGGTTTGACCAAGTCGCGGGTGCCCATCGAAACGCCGCCGGAGGTGATGACCAAGTCGGCCTGTTCGATGGCCTGCAGCAAGCTGGCGCGCAACGCTTCTTCCGTGTCAATGACCCGTTCGCCGCGCAACGCCATGCCGCCGGCCAGCTCCACCGCCGCGCACAGGGCGAACGAGTTGCTATCATAGATCTGTCCTGGGCCCAACGGTTGCCCGGGTTGTACCAGCTCGTCGCCGGTGGCTAGCACCATCACTCGCGGTTTGGGGTAGATGCGCGCCGTCGCCAGGCCCAGCGTGGCCACCAGGCCGATCTCGGCCGGGCCCATGACCGTGCCCGCCGGCACGGCCACCTCCCCTTTGGCCAGGTCGCTGCCGATGGGGCGCACATTCTCCCCTGGCCGGACCATCCTTTTCAGCCGTACGATGCCGCCCTCTTCGCTGGTATCTTCGACAGGGATCACGGCATCCGCGCCGTGGGGCAACGGCGCGCCGGTCATAATGCGCAAAGCGGTCCCGGGCCTCACGACCACATCAAGGGCCTCGCCCGCGTCCTCCTCCCCTAGAACCTCTCGCTCCCACGAGGTGTCGGCGGCGACAACGGCGTAGCCGTCCATGCGCGAGGCGGGAAAGGAGGGCACATCGACCTGCGAACGAACGTCTTCGGCCAACACACAGCCGACCATCTCGCGCAGCCCAGCCTCCACGGGCGGCAGCGGGCGCACATGCGCGGCGACGATCTCCCAGGCCCTTTCGAAAGAGATCATGGGATAAGCGCTCTCGGTGTGGAATTCGTCCATCCTTGCTCCTACATCAAGACAACAATAACACCTGCACGGCGCTTCCCGCCGGCAACTCATGGCAATCTTCGGGGATCACGGCCAGGCCGTCGGCTTCGACCATGGAGGTCAGGATGCCGGAGCCTTGATCGCCGGTTAGGCGGGCCACGGGGCCGTCCGGCGTCTGCTCAAGGGTGACGCGCAAGTAATGGCGGCGGTTATCCTTGCGGGTGATCGCCTCTGCCAGGCGCGCGGTGATGGCCGGCAGGTTCCAGCCCTCGGTATGGCCCAGCATCTTGCGCACCGCGGGGCGGCCAAAGAGGTAGAAGCTGATCATGGCCGCCACGGGGTTGCCGGGCAAGGCCAACAAGGGCACGCCCCCCAACGTGCCAAAGGCCATCGGCCGGCCCGGCTTCATGTTCACCCACCAAAAGTCGATATGCCCCTCGGAGGAGAGCACCTTTTTGACCAGGTCGAAATCGCCCACCGACACTCCCCCTGAGGTAACGATCAGATCGGCCTTGAGCTCCAAGGCGCGGCGCAGACGCTGGGCCAGCGTGTCCTCGCGATCGGGCGCTGCCTCCAATAGCAGCGGCTCGCCACCACATTCCAAGACCTGGGCGGCGTTGCTATAGCTGTTGATATTACGAATTTTGCCCGGCTCCGGAGGGGCATCGATGGATAGGAGCTCGTCGCCGGTGGCCAACACAGCCACCCGAGGTTTGCGATGCACCCGCACCTTGGGCCGCCCCAGCGAAGCCAACATGCCCACTTCTTGGGGCCGTACCACTTGGCCTTGGCGCAGCACCCGTTTCCCGGCGCGCACGTCTTCGCCGGCCAGGCGCACATTGCTGCCCCGTTTGGGCACCGCGAGGATCGTCACCTCTTCGCCCTCCACCCGCGTATCCTCAAAGCGCACCACCGTGTCGGCGCCGGCGGGCATGGGCGCGCCGGTCATGATGCGCAGCGCTTCGCCGGGCCCTACCGTCCCCGGCCACACGCGCCCCGCCGGCAGCTCGCCGATGATCCGCAGCCGAGGGCGTGCGGCGCCCTGCAAATCCTGATAACGCACGGCGTAACCATCCATGGCCGAATTATCATGCGGCGGGATATCCGCCTCGGCGTACACATCTTCGGCCAACACGCGCCCCAACGCCTCTAGCGCGGAAACCTCCTCCGCTTCCAGGGGGTGAAAATAGCTCAGGATATGCGCCTGCGCCTGTTCCACGCTCAGAATGGGATACTTGTCAGCGGTGTGAATGTTCGTGTTCATCATGTTCAGGTCCGTGTTCGGTATCGACGCCGCGAGCCATGCGCACGGCATGGGGCAAAATCGGGGCCAACGTCTCCATGCCCTCGAGCACCGCTTTGGGGCTGCCGGGCAGATTGATGATCAGGCACTTACCGCGCAACCCGGCCACGCCTCGCGAGAGCACGGCCAGCGGCGTTCTGCGATAGCCCTCGGAACGCAACACCTCGGCCAGACCCGGCACCGGGCGATCGAGGACCTTGAGCGTCGCCTCGGGGGTTTGGTCACGTGGTGTCAAGCCCGTGCCCCCTGTGGTGAAAATCACGTCGAGATCGCCTTCGTCGGCCCATTGGGCCAGCGTCGCCGCGATCTCCTCCGGTTCGTCGGGGACGATGGTTTGCTTGAGCACCTTGGCCCCCATATCCGCAAGAGCGCGGGCCAACACGGGGCCGCTCACATCCTCTCGCTCTCCGGCATATCCCTTATCGCTGACGGTGATCACCCCGGCATTGAGAGCCACAGTCACCTCCTTGACGGACCAAAAAAGCCGATGGTCTGGAAACGAGACGCATCGGCCGGCAAAGCTGGCGTTGGCGCTCTCCTTTCCAAACACGGGGGGCATGGACGTTTCCCTCCACACCTTTTCCGCCACACGCCCTTGTGTGGCGTAGCGACCGCAAGCCGTGGGGTTCCCCCGGTAGGCGTTGCGGTTCGGAGAACGGATATGCTTATTGCTTGCCCTAGTGTATACCAGATGGCGCTGATGAGCAAACCCTTCGGGGCAAGGCATACTCAGTCGGGGCACGAGGCCCTGCCCTGGAATCTGCCCAACAAAAAGGGCGGCGGATTCTGATTCGCGCCTGTGCAGGCTGCAAACAGGCCGACAAATCTCCCCAAATGCCGGACGGGCCCCTGCCCGCTTTCTGTGGCACAAATCTCGCGCTTGTGCTATCCTGATGCCCGATTTGACCCCATCTTTTTACCTATGAGGAGGCGAGTCTCCGATGACCAAAGTTGCTTTTATTGGAGCGGGCAGCTTCGGCTTTACCCGCAACCTAGTCAGAGATATCCTGACTTTTCCGTTGTTGCAGGACAGTACCATCGCCTTGATGGACATCGACGCCGAGCGGCTGGACTATATCAAGCGCGCCGTGGATCGCATCGTGGCCGAGGGGCGTTATCCGGCCAAGGTGGAAGCTACCATGGATCGTGTGGAGGCTCTGCGCGGTGCCGATGCCGTGATCTGCACCATCCTGGCCGGCGGAGTAAACGTCTGGCGCCACGATATCGAGATCCCCAAGACGTTCGGCATCGATATCAACGTGGGCGACACTCGCGGCCCTGCGGGGGTGTTCCGTGCGCTGCGCACCATCCCAGTCATGCTTGACATCTGCCGCGACATGGAGCGCCATTGCCCGAACGCCATCTTGCTCAATTACACCAACCCCATGGCCATGCTCTGCCGTGCCATGCAGCGCGAAAGCAGCATCCGGGTGACGGGCCTATGCCATAGCGTTCAGGGCACGGCGCAGATGTTGGCCCGTTGGATCGGCGCGCCCATGGAGGAAGTGACCTATGTGTGCGCAGGGATCAACCATCAGGCCTGGTATGTGGATTATCGTTGGAAGGGCCAGGATGCCTATCCCTTGTTGCGCGAAGCGGTAAAGAGGCCCGAGATCTATAACGAAGAGATGGTGCGCAACGAGATGTTCATCCACCTCGGTTATTACGTCACCGAATCGAGCGGCCACAATTCGGAATACAACTGGTGGTTTCGCAAGCGCCGCGACCTGATCGAAAAATATTGTACCCACAGCACCGGATGGAATCCGGGCGAATACGCCTATATCCTCAAGAGCTATCTCCAACGGGAGAATACCTGGAAGGAAAGCATCCAGGCCTGGCTGGATGATCCCGCTCCTCTAAATCTGAATCGCGGGCATGAATACGCCGCTTATATTATCAACGCTTATATGGGGGGCGAGCCTTTTCGCTTCAACGGCAACGTGCCCAACAATGGCCTGATCAGCAACCTGCCCGAAGGGGCCTGCGTAGAAGTGCCGGTGTATGCCGACCGGAACGGGTTCAATGCCGTTCACGTCGGCGCCCTGCCGCCCCAGTGTGCGGCGCTTAACCAGGTCAGCGTGGCTGTGGAAGAGATGGCCGTGGAAGCCTGTTTGACGGGTGATCCGACGATGGTCTTTCACGCCATCGCTTACGACCCCCTGACGGCGGCGATGCTTTCGCTGGCCGAAATTCGCAAGATGGTCAATACGATGCTGGAAAAGAACCGGGAATACCTGCCCACCTTCAAGCACTTTAAGGCGTAATGAGAGTTAGATGCAAAGGGCGCAAGCGGTGCCTCTGCACAGCGATCTTGGGGTGAAAGACGAGGTTATCGTCGAGTGCAGGGCCACTTTCCCCGTCTGCGCCCCTTGCGTCTCTTGCGTTTGTCCCCCTCGTTCAGAGAGGCACAATCCCCCGCCCGATAGGGCGATAGCGGAAGCCGGCCTGCTTCATCGTTTCCGGGTCGTAAAAGTTGCGCCCGTCGATGAACACGTCGCCGCGCATCAGGCGTCGGATGCGCGACCAATCCGGGTAACGGAACTCGTCCCATTCGGTGGCCAAGATCAGGGCATCGCATCCCTCGGCCAGCTCATAGATGTCGCGGCAGAAGGTCACGTGGTTCAGTTCCTCGCGAGCGCGATCCATGGCTTGTGGGTCATAGGCCCTGACCTCGGCCTCTTCGTTTTCCAACATGCGGATGATGTCGATGGCCGGTGACTCGCGTATGTCATCGGTGTTGGGCTTGAAGGCCAGGCCCATCATGCCGATAACCTTCTCGTCGAGCCCGCCCAAGGCGCTGCGCAGCCAGCGCACCACGCGCCGGCGCTGAGCCCGGTTGATGTCCATGACCGCGCGCAAGAGCTGCGGGTGGGTGCCGTGCAGATCGGCCATGTGGGCCAAGGCCATGACGTCTTTGGGGAAACAGCTTCCGCCCCAGCCCAGGCCGGCGCGTAAAAAATGATGCCCGATGCGCTCATCGCAGCCCATGCCAAAGGCCACCTCGGTGACATCCACGCCCAATTCATCGCAGATGGCGGCGATCTCGTTGATAAAGGAAACGCGCGTGGCCAGGAAGGCGTTTGAGGCGTATTTGATCATCTCGGCGGTGCGCAGGTCGGTGACCATGATGGTGCAGCGCAGGGGCAGATAAAGGCTGGAGACGCGCTCGGCCGCGGCGCGATCTTCCGAGCCGAGCACAACGCGATCGGGATGCATAAAGTCGCTCACCGCCGATCCCTCGCGCAGAAATTCGGGGTTGGATACCACCGAGAACTCGACCTCATTGCCCCGGCGTTTGCGGATGATATTGGCCACCCAGTCGCCGGTGCCCACCGGCACTGTGCTTTTGTTGATGATGATCAAAGGATGATCCATCACGTCGGCGATCGATTCTGCGGCGCTGCGTACATAGCGCAGGTCGGCCTCGCCATCCACCCCTTGGGGCGTGCCGACGGCGATAAACACCACTTCGGCATCGCGGATACCCTCTTCGTACGAGGAGGTAAAAGTCAACCGTCCGGCCTTGGCGTTGCGGGCGACCACTTCCTCCAGGCCGGGCTCATAGAGGGGCATGATACCGTTTTTGAGTTTTTCGATCTTGGAGACGTTGGTATCCAGGCATACCACGCGGTTGCCCAGGTCGGCGAAACAGGCGCCGGTGACCAAACCCACATATCCCGCCCCGATGACGCAGATGTTCATGATGATGCTCCTCCATGACCTCAGACGCCGGGCATCCCCCGTGGGCGCTCGACCTCGATGATGTCGTTCCTGCGTTACATGCGCTTGCTCCCGGCGCCGGCAACTCAGCCCTTCATGACCCCCATGGGCCGGGTGCGTACTACCTTACGCGCGATTCCGGCCTGGTGAACGATCTCCACGACGCGGTCTAGCTCTTTGTAGGCGTGAGGGCCCTCCTCGGCGAGCCCGCCCATACTGCCCGCACGGACGGTAATGCCGGCCTTTTCCAGCTCCTGGCGGAGCTGTTCGCCGCGCACCTTTTTGCGCGCCTGGGCGCGGCTCATCAGCCGCCCGGCGCCGTGGCAGGTGCTGCCGAACGTGTGCTCCATGGCCTCATTCGTGCCCACGAGGATATAGGATCCCGAGGCCATATCGCCTGGGATCAGCACCGGCTGGCCGAGATCGCGATACACCGCCGGCACTTCGGGTTGGCCCGGGCCAAAGGCCCTCGTCGCCCCTTTGCGGTGCACGCAAAGCTCCAGATCGCGCCCGTTTACGCGATGGCGCTCCACTTTGGCGATATTGTGACATACGTCGTATAGCATCGGCAAATCGTCGCCGCCCAACGCCTTGCCCAAGACCTGCCGAAAGCACTCGCGGACTCGGTGAGCGATGACCTGGCGGTTAGCCCAGGCGTAATTGGCCGCGCAGCACATGGCCGCAAAATATTCTTGCGCCTCGGGCGTGTTAAAGGGGGCGCAGACCAACTCTCGGTCGGGCACGGTGATGCCATATTTCTTCATCGCGCTCTGCATGGTGCGCACGGCGTCGGTGCAGATTTGGTGCCCCAGCCCGCGCGAACCGCAATGGATCCAAACGCATACCCCGCCTTTGCGCAGCCCCATAGCTTCTGCGCTGCGTTCGTCGTACACCTCGACAATCTCGTCCACCTCTAAAAAATGGTTGCCCGAGCCGAGCGAGCCGATTTGGTCGCTGCCGCGCTCCAGCGCCCGCTTGCCCACCTTTTCCGGATCGGCGGCCTTCATCCGCCCTCCCTCTTCGGTGTGCTCCAGGTCGCGCTTGGTGCCATAGCCCTTGCGCACCACCCATTCAGCGCCCTCTTCCAAGACCTGCATCAGCTCCGATTTGGTCAGTTGCACCGCGCCGCCCTCGCCCACACCGGAGGGGACGTGGGTATAGAGCGCGCTCATGATCTCGTCCATCTTGGGGCGAATCTGAGCGGCTTCCAAGGTGGTGGTGAGCACGCGGACGCCGCAATTGATATCATAACCGACGCCCCCAGGTGAAATGGCGCCTTCGGGCAGGGCCGTCGCTGCCACGCCGCCGATGGGAAAGCCATATCCTTGGTGAGCGTCCGGCATGGCCAGGGCGTGGCGTACGATGCCGGGGAGGGTGGCCACGTTGGCCAATTGTTCGAGAGTGCGATCTCCGAACAACTCGGCCAACATCTCTTCGTCCGCATAGACGCGGGCCGGGACACGCATATCCTCCCGCCAGTCTTGGGGAATCTCGAACAAATAAGGCGTTAGCTGCTTCAGATCACTTCGGGTAAGCATATCCATCGCTCCTTGTCCACTGACCGGGCGCTTGCCCGGCCCTATACCCCTATGACTAGATGTCAAAGATGATGGTTACCTGATAAATGCCATCGTCTCGACGCTTGATGCGCAGGTTCGAATAGGTCACCGCCTTGATCAAAAGTTGTGGTCGGCAGGCGGTGGTTCCGTGAACGGTCGCCTCCAGATGGGTCTCGGTGAGCTGATGGATGTCGAAGGAGGTAAAGCAAGCTCGCCGCCGCTCGCTCAGATAGAGCAACTCGCTCAGCCAATCGACGAGCAACGTCTCTTGATCCGGAGCGTCGAGGACGATCTCGGCCTCGATCGGCTGGGCCGATTGTTCCGTAGTGTGGCAGTGCATCGCCTCGAACATGCCCAGGGCGGCATGTGCAAAGAGCTCGGCCCGATCTCGGCCATAGACACGCAGCGCGAGATCGGCCGTATGATCCAATTCTTCAAAAGCAGGGTATGAGCTCATCTTGGCGTCAAGACGCGCATTTGCAAAGCCTCTTGGGCCGCGGCGGCGTCCTGGCGCATTTGTTGCACTAACTCGTCGATGCGCTCAAAACGCCGCTCGGGGCGCAAGAACTTGAGAAACTCTACCGACAAGGTCATGTCGTAAAGAT
>JACIWY010000319.1 GCA_014360745.1 Chloroflexota bacterium | reverse complement strand
CGCCTTGCTCAAATCCGAACGGCCCGATTTGGCCAAGAAGGCTTGATCGAGGGCGTCGAGCTCGGCCTCGCGGCCTTTCAAGAGGTCCTGGCCGAACTCGCCCAACAGGCTCATATCGAACCCCGAAGGTTCCTCGGCAGTGGGGCGCTTTTCCTTGGCTTCCTCGGCCTTTTTCTCGAGGCGGGCGCGGAAGCCCGTGCCGGCGGGGATGAGCTTGCCGATGAGCACGCTTTCCTTCAGGCCGCGCAGCTCGTCCACCCGGCCCTCGACGGCCGCTTGCGCCAACACACTGATGGTGTGCTGGAACGAAGCCGCAGAAAGGAAACTGTCGGTGTTCAGGGCCGCCTTGGTGATGCCGAGCACCACCGGCTCGGCGGTGGCAGGCTCGCCACCCTCTGCGATGATGCGCTGGTTCATCTGCTCAAAATCCAGCCGGTCGATCAATTCGCCCGGTAACAACTCGCTGTCGCCGCTCTCGGTCACCCGAACGCGGCGCAACATCTGACGGATGATGACCTCGATATGTTTGTCGTTGATAGTCACGCCCTGGGAACGATACGTCTTTTGCACCTCGACGAGCAGATATTCGCGCACCGCCTCAATGCCCAAGATGGCCATGATTTCGTGCGGGTTCTTGGAGCCCTCGGTGATCAGATCGCCCGGCTGGACGATCTGGCCATCATAGACGGCCAAGCGAGCGGTGATGGGTATTTCATACTCGCGTTCACGGCGCTCCTCATGAAGGACGATGATCGTGGGGTTGGCGCCGTCGCTCTCTTCGATGGTGACCCGCCCAGATGCCTTGGCCAGGATGTCATCGGCGGGCGCCTCGGATTCCTCGGCGTTGGGCCCGGGGGCGCTGGCCAATAGCTGGCCCTCCTCGACGACCTCGCCTTCGGCGACCTCGATGACGAAACCTTCGGGCACGGGATGCTCGACGCGATGCAGCTCGGTGGCGACGATGGCGGCATAACGCTGATCGCCTTCGCTGCGCAATTCCACGCGCCCACCCATCTCGGCGATAATGCCCTGGCCCTTGGGGATGCGCGCCTCAAAGAGTTCCTGCACGCGAGGCAGGCCCTGGGTGATATCGCTGGCCCCGGCCACGCCGCCAGTATGGAAGGTGCGCAACGTGAGCTGGGTGCCGGGCTCGCCGATCGACTGGGCGGCGATGATGCCCACTGCCTCGCCGAGCTTGACCACCTCCGCCCGCCCAAGGTCAAGGCCGTAGCACTTGACACACAAGCCATGCCGCAAAGCACAGGTGAGCGGAGAGCGGACATAGACCTTTTCGATCTTGAGCTCGTCGATCAGCTCGGCCATATCGATGTCGATCATCTCGTCCACGTCGACCAGGATCTCGCCGGTTTGCGGATGCACCACCGGCGCCGCGGCAAAACGGCCCATGATGCGTTCCACCATCTCTTCCCCGGCTTCCTTGGCCGCCCGACGGGTGATCCAGATGCCCTGGCTGGTGCCACAATCCTCTTCGTTGATGATCACATCCTGGGCCACATCCACCAGGCGACGGGTCAGATACCCGGCGTCGGCGGTGCGCAACGCCGTATCGGCCAGGCCCTTGCGCGCGCCATGGGTGGAGATAAAGTACTCCAGCGAGGTGAGCCCCTCGCGAAAGTTTGAACGAATGGGCAAGTCGATGATGCGTCCCGAGGGATCGGCCATCAGGCCACGCATGCCCGCCAGCTGGCGAATCGGCTGCATGCCGCCCTTGCTGGCCCCCGAGCTGACCATGATGCCCAACGAGCTGTAAGGATCCAACTCGCGGGCGACAGCGTCGGTAACTTTTTCCGTGGCCTCCGTCCATAGCTCAACGGTTTTGACATAACGCTCGTTATCGGTGATCAACCCGCGCCGATACTGCCGTTCGACCTCGGCTACCCTGGCGTTCACATCCTCCAGGATGATCGCCTTTTCCTTGGGCACGTGAATATCATCGATGGCCATCGTGACACCGGAGCGCATGGCATATTCGAAGCCGATATCCTTGATGGCATCTACCAAGTGGGCGGTGCCCTCCAAGCCCAGCTTGCGGAAGGCGCGGGCCACCAATTTGCGCAGCGCGCCCTTGTCCAAGGGCTCGTTCACGAAACGCAGCTCCTCGGGCAACAGGGCATTAAACAACACGCGCCCGACGGTCGTGTTGATGACTTGGGGCTCCTGATGCTGGGCGTCTCGATAGTAGAATTGGATCGGCGCGTGCACATGCACGATGCCCAGCTCATGGGCGAGCTGTACCTCTTCGAAAGAGGAAAAGACTTTGCCTTCGCCCTTGACACCGGGCTCGTCCATAGTCAGATAGTAGCAGCCCAACACCATATCTTTGGAGGGGCTCACTTCGGGCTCTCCGTTGGCCGGGCGCAGCAGGTTGCGGCTGGAAAGCATTAGCTCTCTGGCCTCTTGGACCGCCGGCTCCGACAGGGGCACGTGCACGGCCATCTGGTCTCCGTCAAAGTCAGCGTTAAAGGCCGCGCAGACCAAAGGATGGATCTGGATGGCGCTGCCCTCGACCAAAATCGGCTCAAAAGCCTGGATGCCCAGGCGGTGCAGCGTGGGGGCGCGGTTCAAGAGCACCGGGCGGGTCTTGATTACTTCTTCCAAAACGCCCCACACCACCGGCTCTTCGCGTTCGATGAGCCGTTTGGCCCCTTTGGCGTTGATGGCATGGTTGTATTCGACCAACTTTTGCATCACAAAGGGGCGGAACAGCTCCAGGGCCATACGTTTGGGCAGGCCGCACTGGTGCAACTTGAGATGCGGGCCGACGACGATGACGGAGCGGCCGGAGTAGTCGACGCGCTTGCCCAATAGGTTGCGGCGGAAACGGCCGTTCTTGCCTTTAAGCATATCCGAAAGCGATTTGAGCTGGCGCCGCCCGCGCAGCGAGATGGCCTTGCCGCGTCGGCTGTTGTCGATAAGCGAATCCACCGCTTCTTGGAGCATGCGCTTCTCGTTGCGCACGATCACTTCGGGCGCCTGGAGCTCCAGCAGATGCTTCAGGCGGTTGTTGCGGTTCACAACGCGGCGGTAGAGATCGTTCAGATCGCTGGTGGCGAAACGCCCGCCGTCGAGCTGGACCATCGGTCGCAGGGCCGGCGGGATAACCGGCAGTACCTTCAGAATCATCCACTCGGGCCGGTTGCCCGATTTGCGCAGCGCCTCGACGACCTGCAGCCGCTTGATGGCCTTCTTGCGACGCTGCTTGGAGCGGGTGGTTTTGATCTCCTCGCGTAGCTCCTTGGCCATCTCTTCCAGATCGATCTTGGAGACGATGTCGTAAATGGCTTCGGCGCCCATAGAGGCGGTAAAGACGCGCCCCCAACGATCGCGCAGCTCGCGATAGGTGACCTCGTTCAAAAGCTGGCGCGGCTGGAGGGATTGGAGCTCTTCGAGCTCTTCTTCGAAGCGTTCGCGGATTTCCTGCACCTGATCCGCCGATTCTTCCTGAAGCTTGGCGCGCTGCTCCTCGACCTGGCGCCGCAGCCGTTCTTCCTCT
Source organism: Chloroflexota bacterium (assembly GCA_014360745.1). GTDB lineage: Bacteria > Chloroflexota > Anaerolineae > UBA1429 > UBA1429 > JACIWY01. The sequence continues at coordinate 1,201 of JACIWY010000319.1, read as the reverse complement.
TCGAGGAAGGGGAGCAATTCCTCCTCTTTGCGCTTGGCGAAGCGTTCCTCGATCTGGTTCAGCTCGTCCTGAACGATCTGGTTCAACGTGCTGATGTGTTCGCGGCGGATCTGTTCCCCACGACGCAAGATGACGGTATCGCTGGGCTCAAAGATCAAGTCCTTGGGCGCCGGCTGATCGAGCTGGGTGTCTAGGATTTGGCGGAGCTGGGTGGCCTTGCTCATCACGCTCTCGACGGCCTGGTCGCGCAGCTGACGAATCTCTTGCTCCAGCTCCCGTTCGCGCCGCTCGCGCAGGGCCGCCACCTCGGCCACTCGCTCCTCAAGGGCGCGGATTTCCGCCTCACGGCCGGCCGTCAGCTCGGCGATTTCGCGGTTGGCATCCTCTTCGAGGCGGCGAGCGGCCCGCTCGCGGGCCCCTTCGTCGACATCCGTGATGATGTATTGGGCATAGTACAGAACGCGATCCAGGTTGCGCTGCGAGATGTTCAATAAAAGCCCCAGATAACTGGGAGAGCGACGGGTATACCAAATGTGGGCGATGGGCGTGGCCAGCTCGATGTGGCCCATGCGCTCGCGCCGCACCCGTGAATGGGTCACTTCCACGCCGCACTTGTCGCAGATGATGCCACGGAAGCGCACCTTTTTGTATTTACCGCAATAGCACTGCCAATCCTTAGTGGGACCAAAGATCGCCTCGCAAAAGAGGCCATCTTTCTCCGGGCGCAGACGCCGGTAGTTGATCGTTTCCGGCTTGGTCACTTCGCCGTAGGACCAGGAACGAATCTGTTCCGGCGATGCGAGACTGATCCTCATGCTTTTGACATCGTTGAGTTCCAAGTTGCCCTCCTCGTTCACCGAGTCGCAGACTTTGACCGTATCTGTCAGGCAAACCCAAACGTCCGATTATTCCCGCAAGATGGTGCTCGGTTGGCGGAGATGCTCCAAGATGTGGTGCCCCATGAATACAGACATGAGTCGAGACCGTGTTTCACTGGCTTGACGCGCCGTCCGATTGGGTGAGGTTTGAACGCAGATACACTGCCGGGAATGAATAACGCCCGTCATCGGGCAAGAGGTTTCTCCGAAGCCTTATATTAATCCCAATATATAATATAGTCAAATTCATCAACAGAGCTATGGCCAGATGCGAGCTGCCCTAACCACAAGATGGCTGAGGCGTTGCGGCCTGGCAACACGAG